>NZ_JCBATA010000038.1:0-72594 GCF_059816245.1 Frankia sp. RB5 | reverse complement strand
TCCAGGGCCTGGTGCTCGCCCGCCTGCACCGCAGCGCCTTCGAGCACCTGGGTGTGCGGGCGTGCCCGAAGCTGACCGGCCGACGCGGCGTCCAGATCTGGACCGCCGCCGAGGCGCGCCCCGCGGCCGTCGGCGGGGCCGTGGCGGGGGCCACGGGGCTGCCGCCGAGCGTCGCGCGGGTCGCGGCGCGCACCCGGCTGTCCGCGGAGCTGCTCGCCGCGATCCTCGAGGTCGACCAGCGCACCCGCGCGACCCTCGACGACATGGAACGGGCCGACGCCCTCGCCGAGCGGCTGCTCGTGCGCCGCGGCCACCGCCTGCGCGCCGCCCCCGCGCCCGCCACCCGGGCCGCCGCCAGCCCCGCCCCCCTCGACCCGGAGGGCTGCGACGAGCAGGCCGCCTGCGCCACCCACCGTTATCCCCGGTCCGCCTACGACGACGGATGGCCGGCGGCGGGCTAGGGTGCGCCCATGGCGACGATGAACGAGTCCCAGTGGCGGCGGTTCGTCAGCGAGGGCACGCGGACCGGCAAGCTCGCGACGACGCGGGCCGACGGGCGCCCGCACGTCGCGCCCGTCTGGTTCCTGCTCGACGGAGCCGACGTGGTGTTCAACACCGGCGCGCAGACGGTGAAGGGCCGGGCGCTGCGCCGCGACGGGCAGGCGGCGCTGTGCGTCGACGACGAGCGGCCACCGTTCTCGTTCGTCACCCTGTCCGGGCCGGTGACCGTGTCCGAGGAGCTCACCGAGGTGCGTCACTGGGCGACGAGGATCGCCGCCCGCTACATGGGTGAGGAGCTGGCCGAGCAGTACGGGGCGCGCAACGGCGTGCCCGGTGAGCTGCTCGTGCGCCTGACCCCCACCTCGGTGGTGGCCCTCGCCGACCTCGCCGACTGACGCGGCGCCCGGCCCGGCTCAGATGATGTCGGCGGTGCGCGGTGCGTGGTCGATCGGGGGCGTGGTGATGAGCAGGAGGATCTCGTGCACCCGGTTGGCCAGCAGCCGTGAGGGCGCCACGTCGCCGATCGCGACCATCTCGTCGAGCAGCCGCCCGGCGGCCCGCGGATCCTCGTGGATGAGGGTGGCGGCCAGTGCGCCGAGCGCCCAGCCGTGGCTGACAGTGCCGGGAAGGGTCAGGCGCACCGCGCGCTGGGCGGCGGAGCGGGCACCGGGGACGTGCAGCCGGCTCATCGCGTCGGCGACGATGCACGCCTCGCGGCCCTGGTCGAACGCCGGCCAGCCGGGGTGGCGCAGCCCGCGGATGTAGGGACGTTCGCGCAGGCGGGCCAGCGCGTCGTCGAGGGTCTGCTGGTCGCCGGCGGTGGCGGCGATGGACACCGCGAGCCCGGCCGCCCAGGCGTGCAGGTAGGGGTGGTGGACGGCCGCGGCCCGGGCGATGGCGTCGCGGGCGGTCTCCAAGCGGCCGTCGAGGTAGGCGATGACCGCGTCGAGGCTGTGCGCGGTGCCGGTGAGCAGCCGGTCGTCGAGCTGGCCGGCGAACTGGGTGCTCAGCGTGGCGAACCGGCGCGCGCTGGTCGTCTCCCCGCTGTCGGCGGACAGGATCCCCAGGTAGAACGACAGGTAGCCGGCGGCGCGGGTGAGCTCGCGGTGCACGTCCGGGGACAGCCGCCGACCCAGCGCGTCCTGCACACGGCGCCAGTCACCGACGATGGGGCCGAGCAGCACGGTGTGCGGCGTGTTGAACAGGGTCGTGGCGTAGCGGTGCAGCCGGTCGTCGAGTTCGGTGAGGGTGAGCGGGTCGGGGTCGGCGCGGGCGATCTCCCGGGAGATCGTCGCGGCCGTCCGGGCGGCGTCGGACAGGCCGTACCTGTCCCGCAGCGCCCCGCCTATCAGCTCCACGCCGTCCATGCCCCGCATCCCCTCATACGCTGAAGCGGCGTTCACGGGACGCGCGGGCATGCAGGTACCCCGTGCGCCCGTGGCCGCCACCTGGCCGCCCGTCCCCCGGGCTGTCACGACGGCGCCGGGTTCGCACGGGCGTCTGGCGCCGCCCGCGTGCGTCCCCGCGCCCTGCGGACATCCGGCTTCGGCACCCTGCTCCTGGGTGCCGGCGCTGTCCGCGAGGTGAGGGGTCCTGCCTGTGCGTGGCCGGACCGGGTCGTCGACGTGACGTGGGGCACGCTACCGCGCCGGCAGGGGGGTCTGTACAGAGCTTCGCCGAACTCCCCCCGGTCCCCACCTTGTCCACAGGGGACATTTATCCCCTTGCGGTGCAAGGGGGGACAGGTGTAAAGGGGATGGGGGCCTGAACGGGCCAGGTGCGAGCGGTACGGGCCAGCTCAGCTCCCCCGCGGCGCCCGTCGCCACCCGCGTGCGTCGTCTGGCCGCCGCGGCCTGATCGGGGGTCGCCACCGGCACTGGCCGAACCGGCATACCGCCGTCCTCGCGACCGGCGGCGTCCCGCGCGCAGGGACCCCCGACCCCGCGCCGATGCCGCCCTACCCCGCGCCGATGCCGATGCCCGTATCGAGGGGCGTGCGGGGCGGCGGGGCGACCGGTCGGGGTTGCATCCCGCTCGCGTGCGGCCGTGTCGGGTTCAGTCCCCGCCGGGTTCAGTCCCGCCGGGTGCGGTGTCGAGCGGGGCGTGTGGATCGCGGTGGTCGGGTTCGGACAGGACGAGGGCGAGCAGGCCGGGGAAGGCGGCGTCGAACTCGGGGCGGCGCAGCCGGTTGAACCGCCGCGAGCCGACGTCACGCTGCTCGAGCAGGCCGGTGGCGCGCAGCACGGTGAAATGGTGGCTCAGCGTCGCGGGGCTCACGGTGACGGGGAACTGCCCGCAGGGCAGCGTCCAGTCCGGGACGGCGGCCAGCGCCCGCACGAGACGGCGGCGCACCGGGTCACCGAGCGCGTCGAGGGCCTCCTGCAGGCCGACACCCACCGGATCGCGGTGGGTGAGGTTCTTCGCCCGCGCCGAGGCGCTCACAGGTACGCCCGCGCGGCGATCGGCACACCCGGGCGGAGCGGGCCGTGCTCGCCCGCCCGCGTGCCCCGCCTGGCATCGCCCGCTGCCACCACGGCGTCCTCGGCGGCACTGACGGCCGCGGCGCCCCCGTGGGCGCCACCGTCGGCGTCCAGGACGGCGCAGGCGTCGGCGAGCAGGTCCAGCGACAGGCCGAGCGCGCCCGCGAGCGCGGCGACGGTGAAGAACGCCGGGGTGGCGATCCGGCCGGCCTCGATCTTGCGCAGCGTCTCCGCGGACAGGCCGGCGGCGGCGGCGATCTCGACCATGCTGCGCTGCCCGCGCGCCTCGCGCAGCAGCGCCCCGAACCGCTCGCCGCGCTCCCGCTCGGCCCTGGTCAACGCGGTGCGCACCATGGACCCTATAGTAATACCGGTATTTCTATTGGCGCCGCCGGTGGGTCGCTGGGCCCACCGGCGGCGCCACCACGACGGGAAGGACCCCCGGGTCATGGTCGAACTGAAGACGGCCGCCGCGATCGAGGCGATGGCCGGCGCCGGCGCCGTCGTCGCCCGCGCCCTGGCCGCGGCCCGCGCCGCCGCCGCCGTCGGGGTGCGCACCCGCGACCTCGACGAGGCCGCCGCCGCGGTCATCGCCGACGCCGGCGCCACGCCGGCGTTCCTGCACTACCAGCCCGGCTTCGCCCCCACCCCCTTCCCGGCGGTGATCTGCGCGTCGGTCAACGACGTCGTCGTCCACGGCATCCCCGGCGGCACCCGCCTCGCCGACGGCGACCTGGTCAGCATCGACTGCGGGGCGATCCTTGAGGGCTGGGTCGGCGACGCGGCGATCAGCTTCACCGTCGGCACCCCCCGCCCGGGTGACCAGGCGCTCATCGACACCACCGCCGAGGCGCTCGCCGCCGGTGTCGCCGCCGCCAGGCCCGGCGGGCGCCTCGGGGACATCGCCGCCGCCATCGGCGGGGTCGGGCGCGGCGCCGGCTACGGCATCCTGCGCGACTTCGGCGGCCACGGCATCGGCCGGCGCATGCACGAGGACCCCTCCGTCCCCAACGACGGACGCCCCGGCCGGGGCATGCGCCTGCAGCCCGGCCTCGTCCTCGCCCTGGAACCGATGTTCTGCGCCGGTGGGCGCGACACCTACCGCACCGCCCCCGACGGCTGGGCCCTGCACACCACCGACGGTTCCCGCGCCGCCCACGTCGAGCACACCGTCGCCATCACCGCCGACGGCCCCCGCCTGCTCACCGTCGCCTGAGCCACACGCCGCCCACCATGGCCCTCGCCGCGCTGGTTCAGGCCGGTTTGCGGGCTTCGATGAGGTAGCGGGTGGCCCGCGCGGTGAACGGTCCGTGGGCGCGGATGTGCTGATGCAGGTCGCGTAGCCGGGGCCGGTAGGCCTCGACGGTGAAGCCGGGGACCATCCACACGACCGTGCGCAGGAAGTAGACGACGGCGCCGACATCGTGGAACTCGGTGCGCAGCCACTCGCTACGCAGGTCGACGACGTCGAGGCCGGCCGCCTGCGCGGCGGCGCGCGCCCGGTCGGGATGGCGCCGCGCACGTACCCGCGCGGGCTGCGGGCCGAGGAAGTACTCGACGAGCTCGAACACACTCGCCGGGCCGACCTGCTGGGAGAAGTAGGTGCCGCCCGGCGCGAGCACCCGGCTGATCTCCGGCCAGCAGGTCGCCACCGGATGACGGCTGACGACGAGATCGAAGGTGTTCGCGGTGAACGGCAGCGACGTCCCCGCGTCCGCGGCGATGACCGTCACCCCGCGGGGCCGCAGTCGCGCGGCCGCGCGGGTGAGACTGGGCGGCCAGGACTCGGTCGCCACCGTGCGGGTCGCCGCGAGCCGCGGCACGCCGGCGAGGACCGCGCCGTTGCCGGTCTCGATGTCGAGGGCGATCCCGGCCCGGGCCAGACGCGCGCCCATCGCCCGCGCGTACCCCCACGACGGCCGCTGCTCGCCGGCCCGCCCCGCCAGCCAGGAGAAGTCCCAGTCGTCGACCGGTGCCGCCGCGGCCTCGTCGATCAACGTATCGCCGTCGTCCGACCGGTCCACCATGTCGGGATCGTGCCACGGTTGACCTCCCGCCCGCGGGGGCTTGTGTCCCCGATACGACCGCAGGTCACGTCTGGTGCCCAGGCGATGCGACACTTGGGACGAGGACGGTCTCCTGTCCTACGCCCTCTCCGGTGGCCCCTGACCCGCCCCGTGCGCGGGCGGGGGATGGCGGGCGATGGCGAGGGTGGCGCGGGGGCTGGTCCGCTTGGGCAGCACGAGCGACGCCACGCGGGGCAGCGCCGCCGCGGGGTGAACGTCTGCGGGGTGGGGGTCGGCGGGCGGCCCTGACCGAGTGGCCCGGTGCGGGCCGGGGGTGAGCAGGCAGGCGGCCTCGGCGACGCCCGCGGTGCCCAGCGCCGTGAGGGATGCCCGGCCCGGATGGGGCACGGGGACGGTGGCGAGCAGCTCGGGTGGGTAGGCGAGCAGCGGCCAGCCGTGGTGGCGGGCGGCGGCGAGCAGGGCGGGTTCGTCCGCGCGCAGGGTGACGGTGGCCAGGGCGAGCACGGCCGTGGGTGGGGCGGCGATCGCACGCAGGCCGGTGTCGATCAGGGCGAGCAGTTCCTCGAGGTCGACACCCGGGCGGACCCCCATTCCGACGATCAGGTCCGGCGTCGGCGCGGGGGTGTCGCGCCACGGCGAGGACTCGTCCGGTGGCGCGCCGCGGCGCGGTCGCGGTGGTGGGGACACGTCCGGTGGCGCAGTGGGCGCGGGCCGCGGTGGTGGGGAGGATCCGGGGTGCTCAGGCGGCACCGCGACGTCCCGGCTGGCGGGGCCCGGGCTGGCCGCGCTCACCACGGCCGGCGCCGGGGGTGGGGGCGGTAGCCGACGCGTCGGCGGGGTGGGGGCGGGTGGTGCGGGCGGCGGTGAGCAGGCGTCGGGCGAGGTCGGGGTGGCCGGCCCAGTGCAGATGCAGGTAGGAGGCGTGGACGCGGCGGTGGACGAAACCCTCGGCGCGGGATGCGGACGCCACGTCCGCGGGAGTCGCCGCCGCGGTGGGCTGGAGCGGGTCGCCACCGGCTCTGGTCGGGGCGTCCGATCTGATCGGCTGGTGGGGGGATGGCCCGCGCGGGGGTGGCGTCGCCTGGTGTCGGCGGCGGGGGGCGGGGGCCGCTTCGGTGATCCACCAGGCGCAGGGCGGGGCGTCGGTGGCGGGGGGCAGCAGGATCGTGCGGTGGAACTCGTGGGCGCCGAGGACACTGCCCGCGGCGGCCAGCGGGCTGTCGTGTGCGGCGATCGCGTGGCGGTAGCCGAGGGTGAGCCGGGGGCCCATCACCGCGTCGACGGGCAGCACCCCGCACATGGGGGCGCCGTCGAGGCTGCGGGCGAGGTAGAGCAGGCCGGCGCATTCGGCGGAGATCGGGCGTCCGGCGGCGGCGAACGCGGCGACCTCGGCGCGCAGCCGGCGGTTGTCGGCGAGGGCGCCGACGTGTTCCTCGGGGAAGCCGCCGCCGATGATCAGCGCGTCGGTGCCGGGCGGCAGGGTCTCCTCACGCAGCGGGTCGACGGCGACGACGTCGGCGCCGGCGGCGAGGAGCAGGTCGATGTGCTCGGCGTAGCCGAAGGTGAACGCCGCCCCGCCCGCGACCGCGACGCGCACCGGCCGGCCGGCGTCGCCGGCGAGCGGGTCGGGACTCCGGGCGCCCGAAGGGGGCTGTGGGCGCTTCGGTGAGGACGGCGGGCGTGAGAGGGCGCAGGGGGCGCCGACGGTCAGCGCGTGGTGGGTCTCGTGACCGGTGGCGGGTGCGGCGGCCGGGAGCAGGGCGGCGGCGGGGTCCCAGGGGGTGACGCGCAGGGGCGGCGCGGCGCGGGCGACGCGCAGCAGCGCGTCGAGGTCGCAGGTCGCGGCGACCAGCGCGCCGAGACGGTCGACGGCGTCGACGGCGGCGGGGCGGCGTTCGGCGGCGGGCACCAGACCGAGGTGACGCGAGGGGGTGTGCACCGCGGTGTCGCGGGGGACGGCGCCGAGCACGGGCACGGCGATGGCGTCGAGGGCGTCGGTGAGCAGGTCACGGTGACGGTCGGACCCGACCCGGTTGAGGATCACCCCGGCCAGGCGCAGGCGCGGGTCGAAGGCGCGGAAGCCGGACACGAGCGCGGCCAGCGAACGGGCGGCACCGGAGACGTCGACGACGAGGACGACGGGTGCGTCCAGCAGGCGGGCGACGTGCGCGGTGGAGGCGTGGTCGCCGTCCTGGCCGGGCGCGGGGCGGGCGACGCCGTCGAACAGGCCCATCACCCCCTCGACGACGGCGAGGTCCGCGCCGTGCGCCCCGTGGGCGAACAGGCCGGGCAGGCGGTGCGCGCCGCACAGGACGGCGTCGAGGTTGCGTCCGGGACGGCCGCAGGCCAGCGCGTGGTAGGAGGGGTCGATGTAGTCGGGGCCGACCTTGTGCGGGGAGACGCGCAGCCCGCGGGCGCGCAGCGCCGCCATCAGCCCGGTCGTCACCGTCGTCTTGCCGGCGCCGCTGGACGGGGCGGCGAGCACGAGTCGCGGCAGGGCGAGGGCGGCGGTCATGCGCCGTGCCCGGGCGACGCCGCGGGACGCGGGGTCCAGGCCACCGCGCGACGGCGCGCCGATGATCGGGGTGCGGGCGGTCGCGGTGCGGGGCTCACCAGCGGTGCGGGGCTCACCATTCGATGCCTCGCTGGCCCTTCTGGCCGGTGTCCATCGGATGGCGGACCTTGGTCATCTCGGTGACGAGGTCGGCGGCGTCGAGCAGGGCGGCGGGGGCGCGCCGGCCGGTGACGACGACATGCTGGCGGCCGGGTCGTTCACGCAGGGTGGTGACGACCTCGTCGACGTCGAGCCAGCCCCAGTCCAGCGGGTAGGTCATCTCGTCGAGGACGTAGAGCCGGTAGGTCTCGGCGGCCAGGTCGCGGCGGATCTGCGCCCAGCCCTCGGCGGCGGCCGCCGCCGGGTCGCCGTGGGGGTCGACGCGTCCCTGGAGCCAGCTCCAGCCGGAGCCCATCTTGTGCCAGGCGACCGTGCCGCCCTGCTCGGCGGCGCCGAGCACGCCGAGGGCCTGTTCCTCGCCGATGCGCCATTTCGCGGACTTGACGAACTGGAACACGCCGACCGGCCAGCCCTGCGCCCAGCCGCGCAGCGCCAGGCCGAACGCGGCGGTGCTCTTGCCCTTGCCGTCGCCGGTGTGGACGATCAGCAGCGGCCGGTCGCGGCGCTGGCGGGTGCTCAGGCCGTCGTCGGGAACCTGCTCGGGCTGCCCCTGGGGTGGCATCGGTCAGCTGCTCCTTCGCGGGTGCACGCCGGGCAGGGCGTCGAGGGGGAGGGTGAGGGCGCCGAGTGCGGCGGCGAGGCGGCCGGCCAGGCCCAGGCGCAGCGGGCCGCTCTCGCAGTCGACGACGATGCTGGCCAGCCCGCCCCGGCCACCCGCCGCCCCGGCGGTGCCGCCGTGGCCGCGTGCGCCGCTGCCGGTGTGGGCGTGGGTGGTGGGGCCGGCGGTGCGGCGCAGGGCGGCGGCGACGGGCAGCGGGTCGTCGCCGGCGGTGGCCCGCCCGTCGGTGACGACGACGAGCAGGGCGCGCCGGGCCGGGTCGCGGCGGCGTTCGGCGCGCAGCACCTGGGCGGCGCGGGTGAGCCCGGCGGCCAGCGGGGTGCGCCCGCCGGTGGGCAGGGCGCGCAGCCGCGCGGCGCCGGCCTCCACGCTGGATGTGGGGGGCAGCACGACGTCGGCGCCGGACCCCCGGAAGGTGATCATGCCGATGCGGTCGCGGCGCTGGTAGGCGTCGACGAGCAGGGCGAGCACGGCGGTGGTGACGATGCTCATGCGGGCGCGGGCCGCCATCGACCCCGACGCGTCGACGACGAACAGCACCAGGTTGCCCTCCCGGCCCACCCGCACGGCGCCGCGCCGGTCGGCGGGGCGCACGCTGGGGGCGGGGCCGCGGCGGTGGCGGGTGTGCTGGTGGGGGGCGGCGGCGAGCAGGGTGGCCGGCAGGTGCAGGCCGGGGGCGTCGGGGCTGGTCGTCACGAGCGCGCCGCGCTGCCCGCGGGCCGGTGAGCGCCGCCCCGCCGAGGTCGACGCGCCGAGTCCCGCCAGTGTGAACGCCCGGGGGCGAAACAGCGCCCCCGGTGCGGGCGCGACACCCACCGCGCCGCCGCGGCCGGCGCCGTCATAGCCCGGGTGGCCGCCGGGTGGGCGGGGGGAGGTGTGCGGGCCGGTCGCGGCGGCGCCTGCGCCGGGGTGCGGCGGGTGGCCGGTGCGGGGCAGGGTCAGGGAGAGCCCGCCGCGACGGTAGGCGTCGCGCTCCGTGCCGTCGGCGCGCCCGCCGACGCGGTCGCCGCCGGGGCCGGCCTGGTTGAGACCGGTGGTGTCGTAACCGGGGCGACCTGGGCTGATGTCCTCGCCGCCCCTGTCGTGGAGACGGCCGCCGTCCCAGCCTGGGACGTTGAGACGGCCACTGTCGCGGTCGGTGCCGAGGGCGCCGGACGGGTCGGGTCCGCCCGCGCCGATGTCGCGACCGTCCCCGGTGTCCGCGTCCCCGCCGCCCTCAGGCCACCGGCCGCCTGGACCACCGAGGCCGCTGCCGCCCGGGCCCGCGCCGCCGTGTGGACCGTCGCCGCCGAAGGCGGAACCGTCCGCATCCCCGCCGTCAGGGTCCTCGCCGTCCGCATCCCCGCCGACGGGGTCATGCCCGCGGGGATGCCGGCCGCTGGCCTCGGTGCCGTCGGCGGCGTGCCCGGGACCGTCCGCGGTGGTGGCGCGGCGGCGAGCGGTCTGCTCGTTGTCGACGGCGTCGTCGAGGCCGGCGAGCGCGGTGTCAAGGACGGCGTCGAGCAGGGCGGTGTCCATGTCGGGGGCGTCGAACGGGCCGCGGCGGCGCCGGTGCGGCAGGGCCAGGCGGGCGCCGGCGCGGATGTCGGCGGTGCGCACGGTGTCGTGCCCGTTCCAGGCGGCGTGCGCGCGGGCGGTCCTGGCGAGCACCACGTCGGCGCGCATCCCGTCGACGTCGCAGCCCGCGCACACCGCGCTGATCGCGTACAGGGCGGCGTCGGTGAGCGTCACCGCGCGAAGGCGCGCCGCGGCGGTGGCGACCTGGGCGGCCAGCCGGGTCTGCGCGGGCTCCCAGGCGGCGGCGAACCCGTGGGGGTCGGCGTCGAAGGCCAGGCGGCGGCGCACCACCTCGGCGCGGATCGCCGGATCCCGGCTGGCGGCGACGTGCACGGTGAGCGCGAACCGGTCGAGCAGCTGCGGGCGCAGCTCCCCCTCCTCCGGGTTCATCGTCCCGACGAGCAGGAACGACGCCCGGTGCCGGGCGGAGACGCCGTCGCGTTCGACGTGCACCGTGCCGGCGGCGGCGGCGTCGAGCAGCAGGTCGACGAGATGGTCGCCGAGCAGGTTCACCTCGTCGACGTAGAGGATGCCGCGGTGGGCGGCGGCGAGCAGCCCCGGGCGCAGCACGCTCACCCCGTCGGCGAGCGCCCGCTCCAGGTCGAGCGATCCGGTGATCCGGTCCTCCGACGCACCTACCGGCAGCTCCACCAGCCGCACCGGCCGTGTGAGGACGCCCGCGGCGGGGACGGCGTCCGGGCCGGCCGGGTGGGGGCCGTCGGGGCAGTGCGGGTCGGGGGTGTGCGGGTCGCAGGCGAAGCGGCAGCCGGCGAGCACGTCGATGGGGGCGAGCAGGGCGGCGAGACCGCGCACGGCCGTCGACTTCGCGGTCCCCTTCTCCCCGCGCACGAGCACGCCGCCCAGCGTCGGGTCCACGGCGTTGAGCAGCAGCGCCAGACGCAGGTCGTCCATGCCGACCACGGCCGCCAGCGGGAAGCTCACGCTCACCACCGCCGGCCCGCCAGGACCGCACCCGGCGCCGAGACCGGGGTGTACGCGCAGGGCCGCACGGGTCCCCGCGGCGTGTGGTGCGACCGGTGCGCGCGCGACGCGGGACGCGACGGCGACCCAGCCGTCGTGGGTGCGCGACCTCGACCGGCGGGTCGGATGCGCGGCGGGTGCGCGGCGCGGCGTGGCGGCACCGGCGGGCGCGCCGCGGATGTGGCGGGTGGGGCGGGCATGCGCAACGTTCTCAGTCCTCCCAGGGTCCTCGCCCGTGGTGATCGGCCCGCGACAGCCGGAGTATCCTGGCTCCCGGATCGCGGCGTGCGCCGCCGGCCTTCCAGCCGCGCTCGGCGGCCGTGGCCCGTCGCCGAACCCGCGGGCCACGGGTCCGTCCCCTGTCCCACGCGTCCGGACGTGCGCCGGCGGGTCGCCTGCACGCGTGAGACGGATGCGCGCGAGGTGACCCTCCGGGACGGTGACGCTCCCCGGTGACAGTGGCGGGACCGCGCCGGATTCCCACCGGCTTCCTCCGCACGCTGTCGCGTCCGCCAGCATGACATATCCGTCGAGGTCGAGGAGGCCGCCCGTGATGACCGACGCCCACGCCACCCCCGGCGGCGACGGACGTCACAGCGGGCCGCTGCCGCCGGCGGGCTGCGCGCCGTCACCGACCGCGGCGCCCAGCGCGACGCCCACCACCTCACCGCTGGCCGTGAGCGCGTCGGCGGTCACCGTCCAGTCCGCCACGTCGCCGCCGATGAGCGCGGTGGCGGCGGTGCGGGCCGGGCTGCGCGCGGACTGCGGTCGCTGCGCCGGGCTGTGCTGCGTCGCTCCCGGCTTCGCCGCCTCCGCCGACTTCCCGATCAGCAAACCGCCGGGAGTGCCCTGCCGGAACCTGACGGCCGCGTTCACCTGCGGGGTGCACGGCGAGCTGCGCGAGCGCGGATTCCACGGCTGTGTCGCGTTCGACTGCCTCGGCGCCGGCCAGCGGATCACCGAGCACACCTTCGCCGGCGTCGACTGGCGTACCCGTCCCGACACCGCGACGCGGATGTTCGACGCGTTCGCCGTGATGCGCGCCCTGCACGAGACGCTGCACCATCTCGCCGAAGCCCTGACCCGCCTCGCCGAGCCCGACACCGCCGAGCGTCGCACGGTCCCCGCAACCGGAACCGCACGCGGAGCCGGGCCGGTGCTCGCCGAGGTGCGCGCCGTGTGGGCGCTCACGCTCACCCTCACCGACGCGGACGCGGACACGCTGCTCGCCGCCGACCTGCCCGCCCTGCACCGCGACGCAAACGGCGCGCTCGCCGCGGCCAGCGCCCTGCTGCGCGCCGGCACCCGTCCCCCGGTCCTCGCCGGCGACCTGGTCGGGGCCCGCCTGGCCGGCGCGGACCTGCGCGGCGCGGACCTCACCGGCCGGCTGCTGCTCGGCGCGGACCTGCGCGGGGCGGATCTGCGCCGCGCCGACCTGCGCGGCGCGGATCTACGCGGCGCCGACCTGCGCGGCGCGACCCTCACCGACGCGCTGTTCCTCACCCCCTCCCAGCTGCATGCGGCCCGCGGCGACGCGGCCACCGCCGCGCCGGCCGCGGTGCCGCTGCCCACGCACTGGCTCGCCACCCCCGCCGCCGCGAATCCCGCCACCGGCCGGCGCACGCGGCCGGTGAAGCCCCGGCCGGGCGCCGCTGACGGCGGCGGCCGCACCGTCGCACGGGAACGCGGCCGAGGCGGCCGCAGTCGCGGGCGGTAATGCCGCACGCCGTCCGAGGCACTGCTCTACCACTCCTCTCTACTACTCCTCGATCGGCGCCCAGCCCTACTGCCCCGGCCCGTCGCCCGCGCCCACCGGCTGACCGGCCAGCACCCCCGCGGCCGCCGACGCGCTCAGAGGAGGCCGGCGTCGTGGACGAGCAGGGCGAGCTGGGTGCGGTTGGACAGCTGAAGGCGGGCGAGGATGCGCGTCAGGTGTGCCTTGACGGTGGCGACGCTGACGTGCAGCGTCTCGGCGATCTGCGCGTTGGTGTCGCCGTGGCCGACGGCGAGGGCGACGGCGTGTTCGCGGGGGGTGAGCGCGGCGAGCGCCCCGCGGGCGCGGGTGTGGGCGCCGGCCTCGGCGGTGGTGCGCTCGAGCAGGCGGCGGGTGATGGCCGGGGCGAGGATCGGTTCGCCGGCGGCGACGCGGCACACCGCCTCGACGATGCGCGCCGGTGGGGCGTCCTTGAGCAGGAACCCGCCGGCGCCGGCACGCAGGGCGGCGAGCACGGTGTCGTCGGCGTCGAAGGTGGTCAGGACGATCACCTCGGGCGGGTGGGGGCGGGCGCGCAGCCGGCGGGTGGCGACGATCCCGTCGACGCGGGGCATCCGCAGGTCCATGAGGACGACGTCCGGGCCGTGGGCGTCGACGGCGCGCACGGCCTCGTCGCCGTCGCCGGCCTCGCCGACGACGCTGATGCCCGCCGCGCCGTCGTGGGCGCCGGCGCCGTCGAGCATCAGCGCCAGGCCCGCCCGTACCAGCGGATCGTCGTCGACGAGCACCACCCGCACCCCACCGCCCCGCGCCGCACACCCCGCGGATCCGGTCGCCGCGCAACCGGTCGCCTCCGCCGGGGGTACGGTCCGCGGGGGTGTCGCGGGGGTGGGCAGGTCGCTCATCGGGGCCACGGTAGCCGGGCGTGCAGGCGGAACACGCCGGATGCCCGGTGATGGTCGAGCTGGCCGCCGAGCAGACGGACCCGTTCGGTCAGCCCGACCAGACCCAGCCCGGAGCCGGGTGAGACGTCGGCCGGTGGTGGGTCGGGCAGTGGGTTGACCGCCTCGACGGTGAGCGCGTCGCCGGGCGCGCCGCGCAGGGTGACCCGTACCGGCTGGCCGGGGGCGTGCCGGTGGGCGTTGGTCAGCGCCTCCTGCACGACCCGGTAGGCGGCCCGGTCGACCGCCGGTGGCGGCAAGACCGCCGCGGCGCGCTCGTCGAGGACGCTGACGTCGGTGCCCGCCGCCCTGGTGCGTTCCACCAGCACGTCAAGGTCGGTGAGCGTCGGCGGCGCCCGATGCCCGCCCGCGTCGCGCGCCGTGGTGTCGTCGCGCAGGACCGTGTCGTCGCGCAGGACCGTGTCGTCGCGCAGGACGGCGATGACGTCGCGCAGCTCGTCGAGGGCCTCGTGCACGCAGGCGCGGATGACACCGGCGGCGCGGGTGAGGCGTTCGGGTGGGGCGTCGGGACGGTACTCCAGCGCGCCGGCGTGGGTGGCCAGCAGCGACAGCCGGTGGGCGAGGACGTCGTGCATCTCGCGGGCGAGCCGGGTGCGTTCGGCGGCGCGGGCCTCGGCGACGCGCCGTCCCTGCTCGGCCTCGGCGCGCCGGGCCCGCTCCCGCAGCGACGCGATCAGCGCCCGGCGCGCCCGCCACAACGCCCCCCAGCCCAGCAGCGCCCCGTGCGCCACGACGACGAGGACAAGCCACCACAGGGTCGAGATCCCCCCGACCGGGCGCAGCAGCCCGCCGCGCACCGCGTGGGCGGCGACACCCACGACCGCCACCGCGACGGCGACCGGCGCTCGGCGCCGGGCCGCGACATGCAGCGTGGCCAGCGTCGCCGGTGGCGTCGCCGCCGGCGAGAGGACCGCGAGCGCCGCGAGGAGCAGCGCGCTGGCCACGACCGGTCCGCGCACCAGCGGCACCACCAGCACGCACCCGGCCAGCCCGGCGAGCACGTCGACGACGAACCAGCCGCCCCCGGGACGCGCGCCCGCCTGCCCCCACACCGTCACCCCCACCAGCGGCGCCATCACCGCCAGCGACCAGCCGACGGCCACCCGCCACAGCCCCCTACCCGCGGCCGCGCCGGGGGCTCCCCGCGGCGCGTCGTCGTGCGGGCAGGCGACCGCGGCCGGCCCGAGGCCGAGGTCACCGTCGGGGTGCAGGTCGCGGCCCAGGCCGGGACCCAGGCCGAGCGGGGGGTTCCTGATCGCGAAGGGCATGCGCCGAGGCTAGGACGCCGCCCGTCCCCTGGCATCCGACCAAAGTCGACAGCCTCGCGCCGACGGTCGCACCGCTCGACCCCGCCGGCACGCCGAAGGATGCTCCTATGGATGTCAAGCAGCTAGGTGCCCGTCGGTGGCGCATACGGATAGCGGGAACGAGGCCATGGCAGCAACGCTCGTAGAAGCCTGCATCGTCAACCACAACAGTTCCGAGTTCACCGAGCTCGCGCTGCGTACCCTGGTCGCGACACACGACAGCCGCATGAAGGGCGGGGAACTTCGGATCACCGTTCTCGACAACCACTCCACCGACGACGGGCTTGCTGATCTCCGGGCCGCGGCACAGGATCTCGCCGTGGCGTGGGAACTCTCACCGTGGCCGGCGGCCGAGTCGGCGGTCAACAGCCACGGTGATGTCCTGCGTGCCTTCGCGCTGGCCCACGAGGATGCATCGCACCTGTGGTTCCTGGACTGCGACGTGACCTTCACCCAGCCTGACTGCCTGGGCGTCATGCTCGCCGACTTGGCCGCGGAACCGGACCTGTGGGCAGTCCAGGCCCGGTTTCACTGGCTCGAACAGCACCAGGGGCCGGGGGCCAGTCTCGACATCTGGGCGGGACGCCGTCACGAGCTGTGGGCGAGTATCGGACTACCACCGGCACGGTCGTTTCCCGGGGTGCACAAGCGGCGCTGCCACCCGGCGTGCACCCTCATCGCCAACACCCCGGTCTTCCGCCGAGTCGCCGACATCATCGGCCTGTCGGCCGGTTTGATCCTCAGCGTGGACGAGCGGTTCGCCGGCTTCGCTGACACGCTCGGCCCCGCCTCCCTCGCACTGGAAACCCACGGGCTGCGCTACGCGCTCTCCGACGCCGTCGTCGGCCACTACCACGGTGTGACGTACCACGACCCCGCAAACCCCGTCGATACCAAACGTGCTGAATGCCGACAGCGCCTAACGGCGTTGCGAGCAGGAAGCGACAGCAGCACGAGTCTGCGGCCCCGGTGAGCTCGGCAAAGCCTGGCCTCGCGGTGATCCAGGTCGCAAGCAGCAACAGCGATCGTCCGGTGAAGGCTCCCATCAATGTCAAGCAGCCACGGGAAGATCCAGAGTGCCGGAGGCGATCCGGAAAGCCTCGAGGGCAAGCCCCGGCGGGCCCGGTGGCGGTATGCACGGGCCCGCGGCGGCGTGGTGCTCCTCGCGGTGGGCGCCGCCGTCGCCGGCTGGGCGCTGGCGGTGCCGCTGGCCGCCACGACCCTCACCGCCTGGACCGTGCTCACCGGCCTGCACCTGCTCGTCACCACCATCCTGCTGCGTGGCCTGGGACATCGCCGCAGGCTCCTGGCCAGGTGATGAGTGTCGTGACCGGCGTGGCGCGGTCAGGTCGGGTGCCCGTCCAGCGCCGCGGTGGCGAGGGTGAGCAGGTCGGCGTGGAGGGCGTCGGCGGTGACGGTGGCGGGCAGCCGGTGGAAGGTGGGGGCTTCGGGGAGGGTGGTGTAGGCGGCGGCGAAGGCGTCGAGGCGGGTGAGGTCCTCGTGGTCACGGCCGCGCAGCGCGACGCGACGCTGGGCCTCGGCGGGTGCCAGGGTGAACCAGACGACCAGGTCCGGGGTGGGGAAGTACCGGTAGCAGGCGCGCACGCGGTGTTCGCCGGGGTCGCCGCGCAGGCGCATCGTCGCGTACTGGCAGTAGGTGTAGCGGTCCATGACGGCGATCTCGCCGCGGGCTCGGGACGCCGCGAGCGCCCAGGTGATCGCGAGGCCGCGGATCGTCGCCTCCAGCACGACGTGCGCACGGCGGCCGAGAAGGTGAGGGCCGTCGCGGCGGCCGAGACGGTGGGCGACCGCGTCGACGACGGGCCGCCCACCACCGTTCTCGTAGTAGCGCGCCGGGCGGCCGGTCGCGCTCAGCGCCGCGGCGAGACGGCGGCCCTGCGTCGTCTTGCCCGCTCCGTCGATCCCGACCAGCGCGATGATCCCCGCCCGTCCCCGTCGCCGCACCCGCCAACCCTAACGACACGCCGCACGTCTTCACGGACGGTAACGATGTGCGGATGCGTCCCGGCCGCTTCCACAGCGCTCACCGGCCGTCGCCGACCGGTCAGCCGGGGTCGGCGCCGCTCGTGCCGCCCGCCGCGGCAGCTGCGGGGAACAGGTCCCACAGACGGGTCACATGGTCGGCGCCGGCCGTGGCGAGCAGGCGGGAGTCGGGGGCGAAGGCGAGCGCGTGGACGGGTCCGCCGTGCGCGGGCAGGCGGTACGCGGGGCCGGGACGCTCGGGGTCGGTGATCTCGCGCACCGCCGCGACGCGGTCGGCGCCGGCGGAGGCGAACAGCCGCCCGTCGGGGCTGAACACGACGGTGTGCACGGCCCGGCGATGGTCGCCGAGCTCGGCGACTGGCTGCGGGCGGGTGGGGTCGGCGACGCTGTACAGGCGCACGGCGCGGTCCTTGCCGGCGGCGGCGAGGGTGTCACCGTCCGGGCTGAACGCGATCGTGTGCAGCGGGCCGCGGGCGCCGGACAGGGTGACGGTGGCGGCGGGCCGGGTCGGGTCGGCGAGATCCCACAGGATGACGGTGCGGTCCTCGCTGGCGGTGGCCAGCAGCGTGCCGTCGGGGCTGAACGTGACCGCCCGCACGGCGCCGCGATGCCCGGCGAGGATCGCCAGGCGCCGCGGGGCCGCCGGGTCGGCGACGTCCCACAGCAGCGCGGCCCGGTCGTCGCCGGCGGTCGCCAGCAGCGTGCCGCCGGGGCTGAAGCCGACGCCGTGCAGGTAGCCGCGATGCCCGGTCAGGGTGACCAGCGGCTGCGGGCGGGCCGGGTCGGTCAGCTGCCACAGCAGGGTGGTGCCGGCGTCCCCGGCGGCGGCGAGCAGCCGGCCGTCCGGGCTGAACGTCACCGCCCGCGCCCATTCCTGGTTGATCCGCCGGCCGTAGCCGACGGTGGCGGCCAGCCGCGGCGGATCGGGCATCGGCAGCGCCCACAGCCGCACGGTGGTGTCGGTGCTGGCCAGCGCCACCAGCGGCGCCGTCGGGCTGAACGCCACGCCCATCGCATGGCCGCGTTCCTCGGCGAGCGCGGCGACCTGCTGTTCGCGTCCGAGCGCGGGCCGCTCGGACGGTGGCGTGGGTGGTGCGGGTGTGGCCTTCGTCGTGACGGGCGCGGCCGCGGCGGGGGCGACGGCGGCGGGCGGGTTGGCGAGACCAGGGAAGGGCGGGGGCAGCAGGGACGACGAGGGGCGGGGGGCGACGGCGCTGATATGGCGCAGCGCCCGGTCGCGGGCCAGCCCCGCGTCGACATCGACGAGGTCGACGACGGGCAGCGCGGACAGGGCGGCGGGGCGCGCGCAGTCCTGCACCCGGAGCAGGACTACCGGCACGGGTGCGCCATCCACCCGCGCCGGGTCGTCAAGGCTGGTGGGGAACGCGATCCGCGGGTCCGGTTCCCGGGCGAGCTCTCGCGCAGCGGCTGACGACCAGACGACGAGCACCTGCGCGCCGAGGGCCCGCTGCCGGTGCGGACCGGCCTCGTCGCGTCCCGCCGAACCGCCGAGGGTGCCGCGCGGGTCCTGCCCGGACGTGGCGAGCGGATGGACGAGCGCCCGGTAGCCGGCATCAGCCAGCTGCCAGGACAGCCACCGTGCCCATCCCGCGTCGGCCGCGACATGACACACCACGACATCCCAGGACAGTGCCGTCGCGGGGCCGTGCGGCAGAGCATGGCGCCCTCCCCGCTCCTGCCCGTGATCCGCTGTGGCTCCGCCCGTGTTCACACCTCGCAGCCTGCCACGGCCAGCCCGATCAGGAGACTTGACGTCCCTCCCCCCGCGCATGCGGGGAGGTCCTCACGCCCCGCCACCGCCGTGTCAGGCGAGGACGCCGACGGCGCCGTCGGTGAGTTCACGGATGACGTCGGCGTGGCCGGCGTGCCGCGCCGTCTCCTCGATCACGTGCACGTAGATCCACCGCAGGCTGACCTGGCCGATCTCGGGGTGAGACAGGACGTCGTCCAGGGCGAACGCCGCCGACGCCTCGCGCGAGTGGGCGCAGGCGTCGTCGTAGTCGGCGAGCAGCGAGTCCAGGGTGGTGGCCTCGGCAATGTCCCAGCTCGTGTCCTCCTCGGCTGCCGCCGCGTTCCCGGCGGGAGCCGTCTGAGGCGCGGGGGCGGCGGCGAGCGGGTGGAACCAGGTCTGCTCCACGACGGTCAGATGGCGTAGCAGACCGGCAAGGGTGGTCCGCGACGGCAGCAGCCGCCGCCGCGCGTCCGCGTCACCCACCCCGCGCGCCTTGTGGACGACGACGTCGCGGTGGAAGTCGAGGAACGCCTCGAGGATCTCCCGCTCACCGGCCGTCGCGGCGGCCATGACCCGCAGGGCCGGTGGGCGCGGCGGCGCATGGGGCTCAGGCGGCTGCATGGCCGTGATCGTAACCACTCGGACGGATCCACCCGCGATCATGTGGCGATGACGCGTTCACACCCCCCACGCGATGCCCCCGTACTCCTCGTGACCGGCGCCTCCGGCGGGATCGGCGCCGCCACCGCCCGCCTGGCCGCGGCTCGCGGATGGTCTCTCGTGCTCGCCGCCCGATCCCCGGACGCGCTGCGTGCCCTCGCCGCCGAGCTCGGCGGCCCGGCCAGGGCCGTCGCGGTGCCCTGCGACGTCCGAGAGTGGGAGCAGGTGGCCGCGCTGGCGCAGCGCGGCGAGGAGGCGTTCGGCCGGCTCGACGCCGCGTTCGCCAACGCGGGCGTGTTCACGCCCACGTCGTTCCTGGCGGCCACGGGCTCACCCGAGCAGTGGCGCGAGATGGTGCTGACCAACGTGTACGGCACCGCGCTCGTCGCCCGCGCCGTCCTGCCCGCGCTCCTGCGCTCCCGCGGGCACCTGCTTCTGACCGGCTCGGTGGCCGGCCGCGTCACCATCCCCGGCCAGCTCTACTCGGCGACGAAATGGGCTGTCACGGCCCTTGCCCAGTCCCTGCGCGCCGAGCTCATCCACACCGGGGTACGGGTGACGCTCCTGCAGCCCGGTCTGGTCGCCGCCGGGGAGATCGCCCCCGACCGGCAGGTGGACCCGGTTCTCGCCGCCGAGGACGTCGCCCGCGCGGTCCTGTTCGCCCTCGACCAGCCCGACACCGTCGACATCAGCGAGATCGTCATTCGCCCGACCGGCCAGCATCCCCACCGCTGAGGAGATCGCCGGGCGCACGGGACAGGGCCGGATCGTCCTGCAGGCAGGCTCTCGCGTCATCCGGGCACGGCGGGGTCGGTCGCCGGCGCAGGCCTGCGCTTCGCCCGAGGGCCTGCCGGGGGACGCGCCCGACGCGGGGCCGCCGGACGCGGGGCACGCCGAGACCGCCCGCGTCGTCCGGCGGCACCTACCGTCCGATCCCGCCGCATCCCGCACGTCACCGCCGGACGCGGCCGGGCCACGGGCCCGTGGCAGACGCCGGCGGGCGCGGTACACCCGCGATCGCCGCAGCGTGATCCACGCCGCTGGCACCCCCCGATCCTGCTCGCGGCGGTGTGCGTGGTCGCGGTCGGACTCGTCGGCGGCGGGCTGACGGACCCTGGTGGGATCGTCGTCCAGCTGTGGGGGGCTCTGATCGCGGTGACCCTGGACCGTTGGTGGCGGCGTTGAACGCCCCCGCCGCGTGGCGCGGGCCTCGAGCGGGTCCCTCCGGCCCCGTCGGGGTCAGAGCCCGACGCGGCCCGACGGGTTGTCGCGGTCGAACAGTCGGCCGGCGCGGACGTAGCCGTCGAGGCTGGCCGCGGAGCGCCAGCGGCCCTGGCGCATGATCGAACGGTCGGGGACGCCGGCGCGGGCGGCGGCGGTGGCGAAGCCGGAGCGCAGCGAGTGGCCGGCGAAGTCGGCGGGGTCGAGGCCCGCGGCGGCCACCCGGCGCTGCACGATGCGGGCGACGGAGCCCGGGTGCAGCCTCGTCGCGCCGACCTGGCCGTGCCGGTTGACCCCGCGAAACGCCGGGCCGCCGGTGCTGCGCAGGTCGGCGGCACTCGACCAGGCCTGCCAGGCGCGCACCGGGCAGGTGGGGCGGTGGGAGCCGTAGGTGATGCCGACGAGCGCGCCGGCGCCGGCCTGGTCGGTCTTGGAGCTGCGGATGGTGACGGCGAGGCCGTCGGGGGTCTCGTCGAGGTCGGCGACGTCGAGGCCGACGAGTTCGGCGCGGCGCAGGCAGCCGGCGAAGCCGATGAGAAGCAGCGCCCGGTCGCGCACGTCGGCGAGCGTGTCCTCGCGCAGGTCGGCGACGACGCGGGTGAGCAGCTCGGTGTCGAGGGCGGCCTTGCGGGTCGGGCGGATCCCGCGGGTACGGCGCACCCCGTCCCACACCGCGCCGACCTCGGGGGCGGCGGCCGGATTCGGGTGGCCGGCGAGCTGGTGGGCCACGGAGATCGCGGCGAGGCGGCGGCGGATCGTGGAGGGTTTGTAGCCGGCGTCGGCCAGGGTGGCGACGTAGCCGGCGACGGTGGCGGGGCTCGCGGGAAGCGGGCACAGCGGGGTGGGCTGGCGGGCGCACCAGCCGTGGAACTGGCGCAGGTCGCTGTCGTAGGCGCGCCACGTCGACGCCGCCCGCGCCGCCCGCGCGTACTCCCCGATCCGCCCGGCCAGCGCCGGACTCAACCCCACCGGACCGGCTGAGCCCGACGCGCCGGACGGCCCCTGCCCCGCGGACGGCCCCGCACCGGAGGGTCCCACCTCGGTGACGACGACCACCGGCCCCGCCGGAACGACGGGCATGACCGGCATCGCGGAGCTCGGCGTGGGCAGCGCCGGCGGCACGCCATCCCCGGCGGGGACGATCTCGCCCGTCATCGCAAACCCCCGCCCGCCGTCGATCGATCATCCAGGCCCACGCTACCGCCGGCGTCGCCCCACGCGGCGCGCGGCGTACAGGGCGAGACCGGCGGCGAGGATCGCCGTGCCGGTCACGACGGCGCCCACGGGCAGGGTGAACGCCAGCAGCAGACAGCCGGCGAACCCGACGGCGGGCACCACCCGCGGCGGGCGGCCCTCGTCGTCGCGCAGCGTCCACGCCGAGGCGTTGGCGATCGCGTAGTAGACGAGCACCCCGAACGAGGAGAAGCCGATCGCGGCGCGCAGGTCGGCGAGGCCGGCGAGCACGGCCACGGCGACACCGACGGCGAGCTGCGCGTGGTGGGGCACCCCCCGGCGTGGATGGACGGCGGCCAGGGTGGCGGGCAGATGCCCGTCGCGGGCCATCGCCAGCGTGGTCCGCGACACCCCGAGCAGCAGCGCGAGCAGCGACCCGCACGCCGCCAGCACCGCCCCGAGGCGCACCGGCACGGCGAGCCCGCCGGCGCCGGCGGCGCGTACCGCGTCGACCAGCGGCGCGTCCGCCCCGGCGAGCCGCCCGGCGCCGAGCACCACCAGCACCGCCACCGCGACCAGCAGATACACGATGAGGGTGACGGTGAGTGCGATCCGGATGGCGCGGGGGATTGTGCGCGCCGGGTCGCGGACCTCCTCGCCGAGGGTCGCCACCCGCGCGTAGCCGGCGAAGGCGAAGAACAGCAGCCCGGCGGCCCGCAACACCCCGCGGGCTCCACCGGGCGCCGGCGCGCTCAGCGTGAGCTGATCGGCGTCGGCCGCGGAGGAGGTCAGGCAGGCGACGACGACCACGGCGAGGACGATCAGCACGACCGTGACGAGCAGCCGGGTCAGCAACGCCCCGCGATGCGCCCCGGCGAGGTCGGCGCCGGTCAGCGCGAGGACGGCGGCGACGGCGACGAGATGGGCGTGCGCGGGCCAGGCGTAGCCGCCGACGCCCAGTGCCATCGCCGCGCACGACGCGGTCTTGCCGACGACGAACGCGACGCCGGCCAGGTATCCCCACAGCTCGCCGAGGCGTTCCCGGCCGTAGACGTAGGTGCCGCCCGACGTCGGGTAGCGGACGGCCAGGCACGCCGAGCTGGTGGCGTTGCAGTAGGCGACGAGCGCGGCGGCGGCGAGCCCGACGAGCAGCCATGACCCCGCCGCCCGCGCCGCCGGGGCGAACGCGGTGAACACCCCCGCGCCGATCATCGCGCCGAGGCCGACGACGACCGCGTCGCCCGTCCCCAGTCGCCGTGCCAGTGGACCCGCGCTCACCTGCCCCATCCCCCCGTAGCCGTTGACGCGACTCCTCGCCCCCGCCCGCGCTCGGCGTGGGTGTCCTGGCGCGCGCGGGACTGCGCCTGGCGGCCCGGTGGTGGCGCCGCGCGGTGCGGCGTCCGGATGGCGCCGAGCGGGCGGCGCTCAGCCGGTGACGATCGTCATGCCGCGGGCGGTGGCGAGACGGGCCAGGTCGGGGACGCCGAACTCGGCGACGAGCGCGTCGAAGCCCCGCACCTTCGCCGCGCCGAAACGGCGCACATGGGCCCGGTAGGCGTCGACGGTGAGGAAGCTGCCCGGATGGCTTTTGGAGTGGAACTTGTCGGCGTACATGACGAGCCGTTCCTCGACCGTCTCGGCGAGGTAGTCCGCGGGCGGGATCGGCAGGCCGCCAACCTCGATGTCCTCACGGGTCAGACCGACGCCGGTGTGACACGAGCAGAAGCGGCACAGGCTCTCGGGCAGGCCCTCGGCGGCGAGCAGCGCGTGGCCGAGCACGCCGTGGCGCAGGTACTGGGCGTGGTCGAGGCGGCCGGTGGCGTCGTAGAGGCGGTAGACGCCGATGTCGTGCAGCAGCGCCCCGGCGCGCAGCAGCTCCCGGTCGGCGCGCGGCGCGGCACCGGCGGCCAGCAGCGCGGCGGCGACGTCCCCCACGATCCGGCAGTGGGTGAACACCAGGTCGAACGCGGCCGCGCTCGGCGCGTGCCGCCGGTGCAGCCCCTCACTGTCGACGCCCTCCGCGGCGCTGTCGACGCCGTCCGCGGCGGGGTGAGCCGCCGCGGCGTCGCGTGTCGTGGTGCCGGGTGTGACGGGGGTCGTGAGGGGGCTCCTGGTCGCCCGCGCCGTGGTGACCTGCGCCTGGGGGGTCTGCGCCGGGGCGGTGTGCGCCGCCGTGGTGTCCTTCACGGCGCCGACCGTACCCGAGCGGCCGGCGTCACAGCGGTGGTTTCGCGGCGCGCAGGGTGTAGGTCAGCGGCACCCGGGGCGCCCCGGCGGGTGGGCGGAACAGCCTGTCGGGGCCGCGGCGCAGGGCGGCCGTGCGGGCGAACAGGGTGACGGGATGCTCGTGGAGGAACTCGACGCGCAGGCCCGCGCCCGCCACCGCGCTGACGATCTCGCCGAGGGTGTGGTCGCGCTGGACGGTGATGTTCGCCGTGGTCACCGCCCGCGCGTCCGCGTAGGAACCGGTGCTCTCCCAGCGGCGGGGGCCGCCGGCGAAGTAGTCCTCGGTGACGCACCGGCCGTCGGTCTCGTCGAGGATGCCGGCGAAGGGATGGAACTCGGCCAGGTACAGGAAGCCGCCCGGGGTGAGCAGGGCGGCCATCGCCGCGGCCCAGCGGGTCAGATCGTCCAGCCACACCAGCGCGCCGAACCCGGTGTAGACGATGTCGTACGCCCCCGCGCCGAGGACTGCCGGGGCGTCGTACACGTCGGCGACGACGAAACGGGCGGGCAGGTCACACTCGGCGGCGAGCGCGCGGGCCGCGGCGATCGCCGCCGGGGAGAAGTCCAGACCGCTGACCTGGGCGCCGCGTGCCGCCCACGACAGCGTGTCCAGCCCGAAGTGGCACTGTGGGTGGGCCAGGCGGCGGCCGGTGACGTCGCCGACCTCGGTGACCTCGAACGGGCGCAGCGTGTCGCGCCGCGCCCGGAACCTGTCGACGTCGTAGAGGTCACTGGCCAGGTGCAGGGCGACACGCTCGTCCCAGTACGCCTGGTTGTGCGCGCGGTGCTCGCTGGCCGTTCCCGTGAACGGCGCCCCACCGGGATCGGCGGGTGCGGTCATGGTGTCCTCCCCCGCCTTCGGGCTGGTGGCGCTGGGATGGGCGGCACGCGGGTGGGGAGGTGGCTCAGGCGACGCGCTGGCGGGGGCGGCGCGCCCAGGCCTGGTCGAGGGCGCGGGTGAACAGCTCGGTGGGACGCGCCCCGGACACGCCGACGGTGCCGTCGATGACGACGAACGGCACGCCGGTGATGCGCAGGTCGTGGGCGGCGCGTTCGTCGGCGAAGACCCGGTCGGCGTAGGCGTCACCGGCGAGCACCCGGCGGATCTCGACCGGGTCCAGGCCGGCGCCGGTGAACACCTCGACGGCCACCTCGGGATCGAACACGTCGCGGGCGGCGCCGAAGTGGGCCTGGTTCAGCGCGGCGACCGCCTCGCTCCGCCGGCCCGCGTCGGCGGCCAGGTGCAGCAGCCGGTGCAGGTCGAAGGTGCTGCCGTTGCGCCGGTCGCTGCGGTAGTCGAGCCCCTCGGCGCGGGCGGCGTCGGCGACGCGGTGCTCCCTGCGCGCGATCTCGGCGGCGGGCACGTCGGCGACCTTGCGGGCGAGTGCGTCGAGCAGCGGCTCGGAGCCGCCGCGGGGCAGGCCCGGGGCCAGCTCGTAGGAGTGGAAATGCACCACCACCTCGCCGCGGTGCTCGAACGCGTCCAGCGCCCGGTCGAACCGGGCCTTGCCCACGTAGCACCAGGGGCAGACGACGTCACTCCAGATGTCCACACGCACGGCGGACCACCATCCCTCTTCCCTCACCGCAGGCAGGTCGCGGCTCCCCGGCTCCGGCGAGCGGCATCCCGCTGTCGCGGGCGGCCCGCGGCGTCGCCACCGCCCTCGAGTGAACACCACCCGCGACGCCCCGCGGCGCCCGCGACCCTGACGACCCGCGCACACCACACCGCCCACCCCCGCAGGGCCCCACCCGGCCGGCGAGCCCGATCTGCGGGCATACCGAAGATGGCGGACGCCGCGCGCGGCACGCGGCCGGGCGCCGGCGGGAACCGGCGGGAGGGCCACCGCGGCGGCCCGCCCGCCGTCAGCGGGACTGGACCGAGGGTTCCTGCGGGGCGGGCGCCGCCACGACCGGGGGTGCCGGTGCCGCGGGGGCCGTCGCAGCGGGCGCGACGGCGGGCGGGCCGCTCGCCGCCGCGGGCGCGGTGGTGGGCTGGTCGTCCTCGCGCAGGCCCTTCACCTCGGACTTGAAGATCCTCATCGAACGACCGAGGGAACGGGCCGCGTCGGGCAGCCGCTTCGCGCCGAACAGCACGACGACGACCAGGAGAATGATCAGAAGCTCGGGCGCACCGATGTCAGGCACAACTACCATCCTTCGCGCACGGGTCGGACCTGTCGCCGGCCTCGATCGCATCGTACGACCGGCCGGCCCGGGCCAGAAGGTGGTGCGTCGCCCGGTGGACAACGACCACCGCCTGTGGACGAACGGGCGCGGCCCGCCCGGTGTCGGGCGCACTGCGCATCCGGGATGGTTTGTCAAGGCGACAGCGGGGGGACATCGAGATCCAACCTGTCGTCGATCACCGGCCGACCCGCCGGTGATCCGCACTCGCCGGAGGCCCTCGTCATGCGCTGGACCCTCATCGCCTGGGTGATCCTCGGTCTCATCGCGGGCGCCGTCGCCCGTCTGCTCGTGCCCGGCCGTGACCCGATGAGCATTCCCGCGACGATCCTGCTCGGCGTGATCGGCTCGTTCGTCGGCGGTTTCCTCGGCTACGTCCTGTTCGGCAAGGACCTCGGCGAGGGCGCGCTGCAGCCCTCCGGTGTCATCGGCTCGATCCTCGGGGCCATCGTCGTGCTGCTCGTCTGGCGTGCCGTCGGCGGCCGCAGCCGCGCGCTGCACCGCTGATCCTCTCGCTGACCCCACCGTCCGCTGACGCCTCCCGCCGGCACGCCGGCAGGAGGCGTCCGGCGTGTGTGTACGGACGCAGGCATCGCCAGCCCGACCGCGCCCAGCGGCCACGTCTCGGCCATGGCGGTCCGGTCCCCGTGGCGGCCCGCCCCGAGCGACCCTCGGTCTACAGCAGCTCAGCGGCCATGGCCCGCCAGCTCTCGACGGGCAGTGCACCGCGCCGGGCGCCGAGGTCGAGGTCGGCGCCGAGGACCTGCACGGCGACATGGTCGGCGCCGGCGTCGAGATGCGCGCGGATCCGCTCGGCGGCACGCGCGGGCGGGCCGAAGGCGTAGAGAGCGTCGAGGAGCCGGTCGCTGCCCTGACCGGCGACGTCGTCGTCGCCGAAACCGAGCGTGCGCAGGCTGCGGACGTAGTTCGGCAGCGCCAGGTAGTAGGCGAGATTCGCCCGCGCGACGCGGCGTGCCTGCGCCCGGTCGGCGACGAGCACGACCTTCTGGTCCGGGGCGAGCAGCGGCCCGTCCCCCAGCGTCGCGCGCGCCGACGCCGTGTAGTCCGGTGTGACGAGATACGGATGGGCGCCGAGTGTGCGCCCGGCGGCCAGCGCCAGCGCCCTGGGCCCCAGCGCCGCGGCGACCCGGCGCCGCGCCGGCACCGGCGGCGCCGCCGCGTCCAGTCCGTCGAGGACGCCTGCCATGCGGGCCAGCGGCCGGGTGTAGGCGTGGCCGAGCCGCTCGACGAAGGGAGCGTGGCTGACGCCGAGGCCGAGCAGGAACCGGTCGGGATGGGCTGCGTCGAGCGAGGCGAACGCGGCCGCCAGCGGCGCGGGTTCGGCCTCCCAGACGTTGACGATCCCGGTCGCCACGGTGATCCGACTGGTCGCGGCGAGCAGCCGTGCCGGCAGGTGCAGGTCCGGCGCCGACGACCCGAGCCACAGCGCCCCGTACCCGAGCCGGTCCAGCTCCGCCGCCTGCTCCACCCCCGGCCCGTCCCACAGGAACGATGGCGTCCACACCCCGACCCGTCCCAGCGACAACCCCATGACGCTCTCCTCCCACGCTGGCCACCACCCACCGGCGTCGCGCCGTCGGGCCCACCTCGCCCGGCCGGGCCCAACCATGATGTTCGATGGCCCTCGAATACCAACGGGAGTGAGCATACGACGTGGATCAAACACTCGGGGATCCAGAGTGCGTCGTCTCGCGCCTGCGCGCGCCTCCCGCTGGCCTCCGGGACCGCCACGCCGAGATCATGATGAGGGATTGCGTTCCGCGGAACGCGCCCGGACGCGGGTCGCAAGGCAGCGGTGATGGTCGACACCGCCGGGGCTCACATGCGAGGCCCGCGGGAGGCACACCCCCCGTGGCGTCCCCGCGGCACCACCGGTGGCCCGCTCAGCCCCAGAGGGCCTGGGTGAGGGAGACGCCCGCGGCGGCGGCGAGGCAGGTGGCGAGAACGCCGACAGTGATGGAGGTGGCGGCGAGCAGCCAGGCGCCGTCCTCGACGAGCCGCAGGGTCTCGTAGGAGAACGTCGAGTAGGTGCTCAGCGCCCCGCACAGGCCGGTGCCGACCAGCAGGGACACCGTGTCGGAGGCGGCGCCGGCCAGCACGGCGCCGGTGACGAGACCGAGGATGAGGCTCGCGGCGACGTTGACGGTGAACGTGCCCCAGGGGAAGGCGCTGTCGTGGCGGGCCTGCACCGCCCGGTCGGTGAGGTAGCGCAGGGGGGCGCCGAGCGCGGCGCCGGCGATCACCAGCAGCCAGCTCACCCGTCCTCCCGGGTGCCGTAGCGCACGACCTCGACCTCGTCGAGGACGGCCAGGCCCTCGCCCTCGCCGACCAACCCGTCGAGCTCGGGCAGGAACGCGCGCACGCGCGCCTCGTCGTCGACGATGACGACGGCCACCGGCAGGTCGCCGCTCGCGGACAGCAGCCGTTCGGTGTGCACCCGCGACGACGCGCCGAACCCCTCGACGCCCCGGAACACACTCGCCCCGGCGAGCCCCGCCCGGTGCGCGCGGGCCACGATCTCGCTGGCCAGCGGCCGGTGCCGAGACAGATCGGTGTCGCCGACGAACACCGTCAGCCGCAGCGCACGCTCCCCGCGTACTCCCCCCGCGGCGGCCCCGCGCACGGCGGGGCTCCCGTCCGTCCCGCCGCGGGAGCCGCCAAGCGTGCCCGTCCCCTCCGTGCCGTCCGCCGTGCTCATCGCCGTCTGCCCCCCGTCATCGTGACCGCGTCATCGTGACCCCGTCGTCGTGGCCGCCGCCGTGCTGCCCGCGGCCCGGTCAACGTCGCCGTCCGCGCAGGATCCGGCGGGTGGCGGCGGTGGACAGCGCGACCGCGCCGAGCGCGCCGAGCATCGTTCCCGCCAGGTAGGCGAAGGCGAGGGCGGGACGGCCCTCGGCGAGCAGGGTGCGGATGTCCAGGGCGTACGTCGAGAACGTGGTGAACCCGCCGAGCACGCCGACGCCGACCAGCGGCCGGAGAAGCGGATGGCGTACCAGGCCGGTGGTGACGGCGACCATGAGCACGCCGATCGCCGCGCAGCCGACCACGTTGATCCCGAGCGTCGTCCACGGGAACGTCCCCGGCGCCGTCGGCCACAGCAGCGCCGCCCCGTGGCGCAGGCACGCCCCGCCCGCCCCGCCGACGGCGATCACTGCGAGCACGGCCCCCTGCCCCGCGTCCCCGCCCCGCCGCGCCCGGCGGGGCCGGAGACGAGCGCCGCGGCGCGCCGGGGTGGACGGGCAGGCGAGGTCAGGTGGCGCCGTGGCGGCGGCGGGCGCCGACTCGTCGGTGGACTCGCGCATTCCCACTCCCCACCCGCGACGGCCCGGCCGACACCGGGCGCATGTCCTCACAGGTAGGGACCGTTGGCGGCATCCGCCGCGGTTCGGGTACGGCGGGCCCCACCGCCGCGCGAGCGCCCCACGGGCCGCCGCTGCGGTCCACTGTAGACCGCGTCCGGCGGCCCCGGGCGGCGTGCCTGCCCGGCGCCGCACGCCAGACTGGCCATGCGGGCCGCACCCCTCCCGCTGGCCAACGCGGAGGCCCGAGGCGACACGCCGTTTTCAGGGCATGCGCGGTGTGTGTGTTCGGTTTACTGCGATATGGACCGTTTCGAGCGTAGGGAGAGTGATGGCGGCGCCGAACGGTGACGACGTGGGCGAGGGCACCGACCCTCACGTTCACGTGCAGGCCGATCTGGGCGGTGCGGCGGTGTCGCGGCAGATCACCGCGGCGACGTTCGGGCTGGCCGCCGACGCGCCGGCGCGGGTGAGCACCGGCTGCGGCCTCACGGTGACCTACGCAAGCACCTCGACGCGGCCGGGCAGCGTCACCTGTCTGGCGTGTCGCGAGTACGCGCACCGCCGGCACCTCGACGCCGCCGCGTGGGCGGAGCAGTGGCGGCGCCAGCCCACCACCGACGCGGACCTCGCCGCCCACGCGGCCCGCGCCGCCGCCCACCACCGCGACCTGGCCCGTCAGTTCGCCGACCCGCGGCGGTGACGGCGCCGCCCGCCCGCCTTCTCGCCGAGCGCGCCGCCCGCGCGGTCCGGGTGTGTCCTCCCGGCTGGCCCGACGATCAGGACAGGCGGCGGATCCGCCAGAAGCACAGGGCGGCGAGCAGGGTGGTCAGGGCGAGGTAGAGGCCCGTCTCGGCCCCCTGCAGTGGCCAGTAATGGCTGTCGGGATGGTAGGTGACCTTCTGCTGCCAGCCGCGCTGGGCGATCGCGGCGAAGCACGCCTTCTCCCGCGTCCCGGCCTGCCGCTCGGCCGGGGCCGGCCCGCCCGCGACCACCCGTTCGCCGCGGGGTGGCAGGCCACCCGCCCGCACGCCGCCGGCGGCCGGATCCACCGGGTCGGGACCGACCGCCCGGTCCGGGACGCCCAGGCAGTCGGCCAGCGTCGAGGGCAGCGGCGAGACGACCTTCCCCGCGGCGTCGACGGTCCGGCTGGACAGCATCCAGGCGCCGGCGGCGTCGGCAGCGGTGACGTCCACCATCAGCGCGTCGATGCGGCCGCCGGCGTCGGGCGGGCCGGAACCGCGAAAGCCGTGCAGCGTGTCGGCGGTGATCGCGCTGGTGGCGTGCGACGGGCTCGCGAGATGGGGGCGCACGAGCAGCGGCACGGCGATCTGCACGGCGACGTAGACGGCGAGGGTGAGGGCCATCGCGGGGACGGTGCGGCGCACCAGCATCCCGACGGTGACACCGAGGACGACGGCGAACGCCGCGTAGCCCAGCGGCACGAGGCCGCGCGCGTCGAAGATGACCGGGCTCATCCGCGGCTGGGAGAGCAGCCCGCCGTTGCCGTGCCCGGCGCGCACCGCCGTGTCGATCGGCGCGCACCACCAGCGGGCCACCTGGCCCAGCACGCCGGCCGCGGCCGCGGCGGCGAGGGTGCTCACCCCCAGGCGGGTGGCCAGCCAGCGGGTGCGGGTGACGCTCTGGGTCCACGCGAGCCGGTGGGTGCCGGCCTCGAGCTCACGGGCGACGAGCGGCGCCCCCCAGAACACGCCGAGCACTCCCGGCGTGACCAGCACCACCACCAGGGTGACGAGGTAGAGCCAGCTGTCCGCGCGGCGGGCGCCGGCGGCGTCGAGGAATCCCTCCCCGGCCGAGGCGGCCAGATGGGACAGCTGCCCCCGGGTCGCCGCGAGGGTGATCGCGAGGGCGGCGAGCGCGGTGAGGACGACAGCGGCCTGGGTGCGCAGCTGACGCCAGGACAGCCAGATCATCGTAGGGCCTCCAGGGTGGGTCGGCCGGCCGGCGCCGTCTCGGGGGCGGTCGGGCGCATGTAGGCGAGCACGAGGTCCTCGAGGCTGGGCTGGCCGCGCGTCCAGGCGGGGTCGTGGACCGGGCCGTCGGTGCGCACGAGCAGGGTGCTCTGCCGGTCGGTGTGGCTTGCGGTGATGACCTGCTGGTCGGCGGGCAGGGTGGCCGGGTCGCGGCGCGGGCCGGTGAGCCGGTGGTGGGTGGCCAGCAGCCGGTCGATGTCACCGGCGACCCGCACCCGTGAGGCGACCAGGACGACGAGGTGGTCGCAGACCCGTTCGAGGTCGGAGACCAGATGCGAGGACATGAGGACGCTGAGCTCGTGTTCGGCGACGGCGGTCATCAGGTCGGCGAGGAACTCGCGGCGGGCCAGCGGGTCCAGGCTCGCGACCGGTTCGTCGAGGACGAGCAGCCGGGGCCGTTTGGCGACGCCGAGGGTGAGGGCCAGCTGGGCGCGCTGCCCGCCGGACAGGGTGCCGGCGCGGGCGGCCGGGTCCAGCCCGAGCCGCTCGACGCGTTCGCGGGCCACCGCGTCATCCCAGCCCGGGTTGAGCGCCGCGCCCAGGCGCAGATGCTCGGCGACGCTCAGGCGAGGGTAGGTCGGCGTGTCCTGGGCGACGAACCCGACCTTCGCCAGCTGCGCCGCCCCGCTGCCGGGACGCCCGCCGAGCACCCGCACGCTGCCCGCCGTCGGCGTCAGCATGCCGACGGCGAGGTTGAGCAGGGTGGACTTGCCGGCCCCGTTGGGCCCGACGAGCCCGACGACGCGCCCGGCCGGGATGTCGAGGTCGCACTGCGACAGCGCCCAGCGCCCCCGGTACCGCTTGCCCAGGCCCCGCGCCCGCAGCGCGACGTCGCGACCGTCGGCGTCGACGGTGTCGGTGTCGGCGGCGGCGGCGTCGAGTCCGGGGGGCGGATCGGGAGTGCCGGTGGCGGCGGCCCGCAGGATGGCGCGCCCGCGGGTGCGGGCGGTGGTCCCGGCGCCGTCAGTCGGGGCGTTCGGCGTGTTCACGCGATGTCCTCGACGGCGGCGGTGCGAAAGGTGGTCATGAACAGCGCCTCGATGCTCTCGTCGTCGAGGCCCGCGCGCCGGGCGCGGGCCAGCCAGCGGCGCAGGTCGGCGCGCAGGGGGCCGTGCGCGGCGAGGGTCGCGTCGGTCAGCGTGCGGGTGACGAACGTGCCCACCCCCGGTCGGGCGGCGACCAGACCCTCGTGCTCGAGCTCCCGGTAGGCCTTGAGCACCGTGTTCGGGTTGATCGCCAACGCCGCCACCACGTCCTTGACCGTCGGCAGCTGGTCGCCCTCACGCAGCAGCCCGAGCCGCAGCGCGTGCCGCACCTGCCGGACGACCTGCTGGTACGGCGACACCCCCGACCCGACGTCCAGGTAGAACTCGATCATCGCACGCTCCTCCATCCCTACCGCCCCACCCATGTGACCTTTAACTAGGCAGCTAGCACATTAGCTGTTTATGTCGGTGGGTGGTCAAGGAGGTTCTCGGATCCCGGTCCGTCTCCGTGCGCGGGCGGTGCCAGGTGGGCGGGGTCCAAAGGCGAGTGGACGCGGTCCCGACGGGCCATGAGCATCGCCCGATCAGACCGATCGGGGGCGCGGCCGGCCCCTCGGGTGGCGCCGCGCCCCCGGTGGCGGCCTACCCTTACGCGGTGCAGACGCCGAGCGCACGCGCACACCCGTCCACCCGTGCCAACGTCGCCACCGCGGCGAGGACCGGCACGGGCCCCGTTGCCAGGACCGCCGCCGCCAGGACCGGCGCGGAGGTGGCGGGCCTTGACGCTCTCACCGAGACGAGCACCGCGCGGGGTGTCGGGAGCATCGCGCGTGCCGATCGGCCCGTGGTGGCCGCCGGCCGGTCGGCGCGGGGGCTCATCGCCGTGCTGACGCTGATCGTCGTCGGCGCGCTCACCGCCTGTGCGTCCGAGGGCGGCGGCGCGGACGCGGGCCGCGCCGACACCGCCGACTCCCGCGCCCACATGACCTCGCCGTCCGCGCCGCACCCGAGCACGTCACGGGGCGCGACGCCGGCACCGACCGCGGGGGCGGCGGCCGGGGCGCGGGCGGCGGGACGGCCGTACTGCGGGGCCAGCCAGGACGTCGAGGAGATCGTCGTCGAGCAGTGGGCGGACGGCCGGTTCCGGGTGTCGCTGCGTCCCACCGACGCCTCGCGCCGCGGCCTGCGGGACAAGACCACCGCGGTGCTGTGGTCGGCGGTCGGCGCCTGCGTGCCGAACCTCGGCGGCCCCGCGGTCGCCGACAGCCTGCACGCCCAGCTCGCCTGCCACCAGGCGCTCGCCGAGGCCCCCGCCCTGCACGGCGGCGGCTATGCCACCGGCGACACCTACGACCTGGAGAGCTGGCGCCCGCCGATGCGGCCCAACAGCTTCTCCACCTGGCTGTCCACCCACTGTGGCAACACCCTGGGCACCGACCCCACCGGCTCTCCCACCCGCACCTACCGCCCTGACGGCCGCCCCATCGAACACACCACCACCGGCGAGCACGCCTGAGCAGGGCGGTGCCGCGGGGCGCTCCGCGGGGCGCAGTCCGTCATCAGAGATCTGGATGGTCCGCGCGGAACGCATCTCCGGCGCCGCGGGTAGCGGCGGCGGGGCCGGGGGGCTGGATCAGGCGCGGCGCCAGAAGGCGTGCGGGTCGTCGGTGGGGCGAAAACCCGCGGCCTCGGCGACGGCGATGGCGTCGCGGAAGCCGCGGGCGAGGGCGTCGGTCGTGGGCGTCGCTGGCGAAGGTGATCGCGTCGCCGCCCTCCTCGTGCCACCAGCGCGGGCGGCTTCGCACCGGGATCCGCGGGATCTGCGGGATCCGCGCCGGGCGGGCCGTGGACGTCGCCTTCCGTAATTCGGGCGAAAAGCCGGCCCGCATTCTTCCGCGATTCGATGTCGCACATTCGCGAGATGCCGCATTGGGGAGCTCGGTCCGGCCTTCGGCGTCGCGGACGCGACAACGGTCAGCGTTGCCCGCCGCCAATGTCTCCTTCACCATGCGGGAGAAGTCGAGGGGTGCGGGAACCACGGCGATTCAGGTTCTGTGCCCCAATGCAGCGACTTTCCCCAAGATGTCGACACAGGATCCACCGAATTCGAGTCGCGAAACTCCACAACCCTCCCGACGAAGGAAGAGGGCTTCTATGTCCATGCAACGCAGGCGAGTACCGATACTGGCCGCAGCGGTGACCGCGGGTGTCTGCGGTCTGCTGCCGGCCCCGGCCGCCCTGGCCGGCGCCCCCTCGATGCCCCGCCCGGCAGGGGCGGTGCCGACGCACGTCATCGACCTGGGCACACCCTTCAACGCCTTTCCCGGCGCCGACGCGTACGTCGTGAACGACCAGGGCGTCGTATCCGGAGGCAGAAACTCCCTGTCCTATGGCTACAACGGATTCGTCTGGCAGGCGGGGACCTTCCGGCCCACCGGCGTGGCACCCAAAGCCATCAACAGGTCCGGAACCATAGCGGGCACCGCCCCGGCGCATTACGAGACGACCGCCAGCCGCGGCGACCAGCGGCTGCCCTATCTGGGCGGACCGCTGGTGATAGGCGGACAGCGCAGCACCGCCTCCGACATCAACGAGGCGGGCACCGTGGTCGGATGGAGCACCGTCGATGACGGTGTCCGCGGCGGCGGGGCCGTCTGGTTCGCGAACAGGGCGGTGAACGTGGGCACTCTCGGCGGCCAGCACAGCTCCGCCGCCGGGATCAACGACCGCGACGAGGTGGTGGGCGAGAGCGACCTCGCGAACGGGACCCACCACGCGTTCCTGTGGCGGCGAGGCAGGATGACCGACCTCGGGACGCTGGGCGGCGCCAACAGCTCCGCGGTGGACATCAACAACAACGGCCAGGTGATCGGCACCAGCGAGACCGCCGGTGGCGCCAGCCACGCGTTCCTGTGGGAGCGCGGCCGGATGACCGACCTCGGCACGGTCCGCGGCGACGCGACCAGCGAGGCGGTCGCGATCAACGACCGTGGGGACATCCTCGTGCGCAGCAGCGTCGGTGAGGCCGTCCACGGCTTCGTCTGGAACGCCGGGCGGCGTCAGGACCTGGGGGGTCTCGGCGGTCGCGGCACGTCGCCGGCGGCGCTGAACAGCCGTGGCGAGGTCGCCGGCGCGGCCGACCTGCCCGACGGGCACACCCACGCCTTCTGGTGGTCCCACGGTCGGATACGCGATCTCAGCGGCCCGGACGTGACCGCGAGCGAAGCCAGCGGCCTCAACGACACCGGACTCGTCGTGGGCGGCACCGGCGAGCTGGGCCCCGACCACCACGCGGTCATCTGGCAGCTCACCCGCCCCTGAGCCACCGCGCCGAACGCGCGGCGCACGAGGGACCTCGCGGCATCAGCCCCTCGTGCGCCGGATCCTGCGGCGGCGCCCGGGCGTGCCGGCGTTCTCGAGCGCGGCGAGATCGGCGAGCCACAGGTCGGGCAGGGCGTCATGGCCCGGCACACTGGCGCTGGCGGCGAACGCCGCGCAGACCTGCGTGTCCAGGCCGAACAGAGCCGCCGAGAGGTACTGGCGGCCGACGAACAGCGGCGGCATGCCGAGCAGCGTGCGCACCGGCCGGCCGGCGACGGTGTACGGGCCGCGCATCGTGCCGACGTTGCTCGCGACCAGCGCCGCCCGGGTCGGGCGGGCGCCGGCGGAGGCGATGTGGGCGAGCATCGCCGCGGGGGCGTCCGGCGGGACCGCCTCCAGGATCCGCCGCTGCACCGCACGCAGGCCGCCGGCCGCGCGGACCCGGCGGGTCTGGCCGGCGACGCGGGCCAGGCGGCGGCGCGGATCGTCCTCGTCGCAGGGCAGCCGGATCCGGGTGCCGAAGGTGATGTTGGACAGCATCTCGCTTTCGCCGCGGGTGCGCAGGTTGATCGGCATCGCCGCGTGCAGGGGCCGCCGGCCGCGGTCCCATTCGGGTCGCGACCAGGCACGCAGGGCGCCGGCGAGGGCGGCGAGGTAGACGTCGTTGACGGTCGCGCCGTGCCGGCGACCGAGGCCGCGCAGCAGATCGAGATCGGCCAGCGCGAAGCTGTGGCGGGCCTCGCCGCGCGGTGGACCACCCCATGCGGCGAGGCCGCGGCTGCGGGTGCTCGAGCGCAGCAGCGCGGCGGCCATCCGGGCGTGGTCGCGGGCGCGGGGCGAGGGGAAGGCCGCCGGCAGGGAGCGCAGCGCCGGGTCGCGGTCGGCGCCGAACAGCAGGTGCAGCGCCTGATGCAGGGCGGCGCCGTCCTGGTGGATGTGGCTGAACCGGTAGGCGACGGCGCTCGTCGCCGGGCTGTGCCCGCGCAGCAGCGTGAGCCGCCACAGCGGCCGCTGGGCCGCGAGAGGCGCGGCGGCGAGAGGCTGGGCGGCGAGAGGCTGGGCGGCGAGGAGGTCCATCGCCGCGCGCAGGGCCGGCGTGCCCCCGCCGGGCGGCAGGTCCTCGACGGTGACGTGATGGTCGAGGTCGAGGGTGGGATCGGTCTCCCAGCCGAGGTCGGCGACCGGCGCACCCGGCGGGGCCAGCCGTTCGGTGAGCGCCGGGGCCGCGCGTAACCGCCGCGCGACGTGGGCGCGCAGCTCCTCGACACCCAGCGCCGGCCCGTCGAGGACGAGAACCACTCCGGCTTCCAGATACTCCCCGGGATGGAGACGGCTGTAGTGCAGGAAGGCTCGGTCCCCGGTCGTCAGCGCCCGGCGCGCCCCGCCGGTCGCGGGGGGCGTGCCGGTGGCGGCGGTCGATGGCTGGTGCACACGCGGTCCTCCCTGACCCGTCCGACCACGCGCGCGGGGGCGAGCCGGCCGCCGCGGACGGCGGGGCGGGCCGCGTCGCGTCAGCCGCGAGCGTCACGCCGCCGGACCGCCGGGTCGAGGCCGGCGGCGGGACGGTGACGCCTGCCGCGTGGAAAGCCCACGAAGGCTATGCGCGGACATGTCCGCCACGCCAGCCGACTACCTCCGACGGGGCGAGACCACCGGGCGAAGGATCTCTGACGAGGGATCGCGTTCCGCGCAACGCCGCGCGGTCAGCCGCCGTAGGGGCGGGTGATCATCTCGAGGAAGTGGCCGGAGGGGTCGAGGAAATAGACGCCGCGGCCGCCGTCGTGGTGGTTGATCTCGCCAGGGCGGGTGCAGCGCGGGTCGGCCCAGTAGGTGTTGCCGGTGGCGAGCAGACGGGCGAACGCCGCGTCGAACTCCTCCTCGGTGATCAGGAACGCGTAGTGCTGCGCGGTGATCGGCTCCTCGGGCTGGGTGGCGAAGTCCAACGTGACGCCGTTGGCGACGGTGACGGGCAGGAAGTGCCCCGCCGGCTGCCCGACCTCGAGGCCGAGGATGTGCGCGAGGAACGCGGCGGACTCCGCCCGGTCCCGGGCGTGGACGATGGTGTGGTTCAACGCGACGGCCATGAGCGTGAGCCTCCCCAGGTCGCTCGGCGGCACCGTCCGCGCCCCGCACTCCCACGGGCACGCGGCGCGACAGCGGCACCCTTCACGGTATCCACAGCTGTTCCCGTCTCGCCATCGGCGCGGCCGCGTGTCGTCACAGCGTCCCGGGGCGATGGTTAGGATCATCGCCTGTGAACGATGGGCCGCGGGTCGGTGGCGGCGCGGCGGACAGTGGACGCGACGTGACGCGGGTGCTGCGGCGCACACGGGACGGCTATGACGAGGTCGCCGACCTGTACGCGGACCTGTTCGCCGGGCAGCTACCCGCCCAGCCGCTGACCCGGGCGATGCTCGGCGCGTTCGCCGACCTCGCGACCACCGCCGCCGCGTCCCGCGCCGGCGCCGGCGACCATGATGGACGTGACCGGGACGCTGTCGCCTCCCGTGCGGCCGACCCGCGCGACGCGGGCCGCCGGGCGCGGGTCGTCGACGCCGGCTGCGGGCCGGGACACCTCACCGCCCACCTGAGCGGCCTCGGCGTCGACACGCTCGGCGTCGACCTCACCCCGGCGATGATCGAGCGGGCGCGGCGGGACCATCCGACGCTGCCGTTCGCCCTCGCTGACATGCTCGCCCTGCCCGTCGCCGACCGCGGCCTCGACGGCCTCGTCGCCTGGTATTCGATCATCCACCTGCCGCCGGTGTGGGTGCCGCGGGTCCTCGCCGAGTTCCACCGGGTGCTCGCCGACGGCGCGCCGCTGCTCATCGCCGTCCAGGCCACCGACGGCGACATCCCCGCCCCGCAGCCCCACGACCATCGGGTCGCGCCGTCGCACCGCTGGCCCGCCGACGCCCTCGCGACCCTGCTGCGCGACGCCGGCTTCGTCGAGTCCGCCCGGCTGCTGCACCCCGCCGGCCCCGGCGAGCGCACCCCCGGCGCCATCCTGCTCGCCTCTCGCCCCACCGAACGAAAGATCGTAGGGGTGCCGATCCGCAACCCTTCGATGTGCGGCCCGGGCCTGCCGGTGACGGGGACGCCGTAGCACGTCCGATCCGGTCAGATCCCGCCCACCCGTCGCGTCGAGCCGTGCGGGTGGGTGTGGGTCGCTGGACGGTTCAGCGGCCGATGACGCGGACCTGGGGGTAGGTGCGGCTGGGGCCGTCGAGCAGGGGCTGGGGGGTGCCGGTCAGCCAGCGGGTGAGGAACGCGCCGACGTAGGCGCGGGTGATGCGCAGCGCCTGGGCGCCGGAGATCGGCGGGGGGCCGGTCGGGTTGGGCAGGGGCAGCTGGTCGGCGATGACCGGGTCGTCGGTGAAGCTGAAGTGGTCTGCGTCGTCGACGTCGAGCCACAACCTCGGGGCACGCAGCCGCGGCCAGGCCTGATGCCAGGTCAGGTCCGGGTCGTCGGGGGGCGGGGTCAGCGTCCCACCCGGGCCGGGATGGTCGGCCAAGGCGCCGAGCAGCAGCACCGCGCGGCCGGCGCCGAACCCGCCGGCGGGGACCGGCTCGCCGAGGGTGCCGTCCATGTCGACACCGGCGCGCACCCGCGGGTCACGGGCCAGCAGCGACAGCGCCGCCGAACCGCCGAGGCTGTGACCGGCGGCGCCCACCCGGGCCGGGTCGATCGTGGCCGCGCCGGACCAGGCCGGATGGGGCCCGGTGAGGCTGGTCAGGACGAACGCCAGGTCGTCGCCGCGGGTGCGGGAGGCGGCGCGGAAGTCGGCGTCGGTGCGCATCCGCACGCAGGCCAGGCAGGTCAGCATCCGCCCGCCGGGGAAGGCGGTGCCGGTCGACTCGTAGGCGTGGTCGACGGTGGCGGCGACCATGCCCTGGCTCGCGAGCTGCTCAGCCAGGCCGGTCAGGGAACGCCGGCCTACTCCCAGCCCCGGGGAGAGCAGGACCAGCGGGTGACGTCCGGGCAGCGGGCGGGCTCCGGTGCGGCTGGCGATGGCCGCGTCGCTGATCGCCCGCACGGGCAGCACGGTCGCGAGGTCGAGGGCGGTGAGGTAAAGGCGGACCTCCTCCGGCGTGGCGTAGCGGGCGGGGCGCCCGGTGCCGGCGACGGCCGGGTAGTAGACGTCGACCATGAGCTCGCGGCGGCGCCCAGGCGCCCAGGGGTCGCGGCGGGCACGGTCGACGAGGTGCAGGGTCGCGCGGCCGACGGCGTCCGGGCCGGTGGGCCGGGGCAGCCGGACGCGCGTCGTCGCCGTCGCCGCGGTGGTGGGGCGGGTGGGCGCGGTGGACGGCGTGGCGGTGGCGGAGCGGGCCGGTGGCACCGCCGGGCCGGGTGGCCGCGTCGGGGTGGCCGTGGGCGCTGGCGTGGTGGCGGTCGCCGCGAGGGCCGTCGGGATGGGGAGCGCGAGCAGTGGCGCCGTCGCCAGCACCGTCAGGGAGATGACTATCCGAAGTTTTGCCGTCACGGTGAGAACTCTAGGTGGCGAAGTTGCCGTCACCGTCGCACCGTGCGTAGTCCAACGCGCGACATCACCCCTGCGGGCCGGGCGCCACCGGGACCCGTCCGGCGCGGGCGGCGGCCACGAGGGCGGCGTGGTCACGGTCGTTCTGGTCGGCGTAGGCCTCGGCGAACGCGGCGATCGCCCGGTCGAAGGCGTCACCGCGGCCGAGGTAGGCGGCGATCGCGATCCGATCCCCCGAACGGGCATGCGCCCGGGCCAGCGTGGCCCCGCACAGCCGGGCGAACAGCGCCAGCCCGCCGGCGTCCATGCGTTCGGGCACGGCGATGCCCTTCCAGTCCGCCAGCTGGCGGACGTAGAAGTCGCGCGGCGCCCCGTCGACGCCGGCCAGGCGCTGCCAGCCGAGCAGGATGTCGCCGACGGCCTGCATCATCCGCTGCCCGGCCACGACCCGCTGCCCCTGGTTGTCATGCCGGCTCGGCGGCAGGTGCGCGGCCAGCACCGACGGGCCGGCCTCCTTGACCTGCAACAGCAGCGGGTCGTCGCCGTCGCGCCCGAGCAGCAGCGCCACCCAGCAGCGGGTGCCCACGCTGCCGACACCGACGACCTTGCGCGCGACGTCGACGAGGCGGTACTGGTCGAGCAGCGCGCGGCGGTCCTCGGCGAGGGTGGCGCCGTAACGGTCGAGGATGCGTGCGAGCTGACCGTGCAGCGCCGCGGCGGCGGTGCCGTCGAGCAGCCGGGCGATCGGGACGAGCAGCGGCGGCTCGCAGCGAAACCGCACCTCGCCGGCGGCGGTGGTCTCGGTGAGGCGGGTGAACGCCCGGGTGCGGTCACGTCCGCGCGCCCCGCGGGCGGCGGCGGCGATCTGGCGGGTGTAGCGGGCCGGCAGGACGCCGCCGAACTGCGCGAGCAGCGCGTCGACGTCGGCGTGGGCGTACCAGACGTCGAGGTTGCCCAGCGCGGCGAAGCGGCGCATGCCGGTGCGGTAGGCGTGCGCGGCGGCGAGGACGGCGTCACGGCGCCGCCCGGCACCGAAGCCGCCCGCCCGCCCGGCGATGACCAGGCTCGCCGCGAGCCGTTTGACGTCCCACTCCCACGGGCCGGGCAGCGTCTCGTCGAAGTCGTTGATGTCGAACACGAGGTGACGTTCCGGGGAGGCGAGCAGGCGGAAGTTGAGCAGATGCGCGTCGCCGCACAGCTGCACGTCCAGCCCGGACGTCGCCGTGCCGGCCAGATCCGCCGCCATGATCGCGGCGGCGCCGCGGTAGAAACGGAACGGCGATTCGCACATCCGCTGGTAGCGCAGTGGCACCAGGTCCGCCACCCGCTCCCGGGACTGCGCCTCGAGGAGGCCGATCGGATCGGCCCTGCCCGGCGCGGGTGCGTACACCCCATGGCTGCGACGCGGGGCGAGCAGCCGGGCGTCCTTCCCCCGCGCCGCACGCGCTGACGGCGTGTCGGGGCTCGCCGCAGGCGTCGTCTGTTGCCGCGACGCATGGTCCTCGACCGCCGGCAGGCGGGTGACGGACATCTCGGCCACCTCCCCCACCGCGCCCACGTCCCCTCGGCCCGCCCCTACCCGCTGGCGTCGATTCCGACACCCGCACGGCGCCAGGGCCGTGACGTGCTGTCACCATTGCCGGGTGGCGGTGTAAGGGGGGAACGTCCGCCGGTCAGAGCTCGGCGTAGGCGTCGCGGGTGATCGTGGTGAGGGCGGCGCTCAGCTGGGCGCGCAGGGGGTCGTGGGCGGGGCCGGCGGCGTGACGGGGGTCGGTGAGCGCGGGGCCGTAGAGGTGGACCGGGCCGACGCGCAGCCGCTCGTCCTCCCAGGTGTAGCGGGCGCGGACGTGGCCGTGCAGGTGGTGCCAGGCGTTGCCGAGGACCTCGTAGTTGATCCGCAGGAATCCCGGGTCGGCGGCGGCGCACACCGCGGCGATCGCCTCGCCGAGCAGGGCCAGGTCCGCCAGGAACGCGGTGCGCTCGGCGCGCGGCAGGTCCGTCAGCTGGTCGGCGTCACCGTCGTGGATGAGTAAACAGTAGCCGGGGAGCAGCTGCGTCGCGCCGAGCACCGCCCAGCCGGTGCGCAGCCGGGCCAGGATGTTCGGGTCCTCGCCGCGGCGCAGCGCCGCCAGCCCGTCGTCCTCGCTCACGCCCGCTGCCTCCCGGACTCGCGCCGCACGGCCAGGAGACGACGGTAGCCGCTTCGCCCTGCCTCGACCTGCTCTTCACGCAAACGCCTTCCGCCGGGCCGCTGCCATTTCCATGCCATCGCCGGGGGCGGCGCGTTGTCTCATCGCGAAGTTGTCTCAGAAATACGTCGCCCACAGGGAACGGGTTCACCTCGGCCGCTGTCCCGTGACCGACACGAAAAGTCCCGGAGATCGGGAGTCTGGCATTGTGATCGGCGCAGCGATTCCACACCGAACAACCTCGGGGGTCCTCGTGTCACGCCGTTTCCCGCGTCCCTTCCGCCGCCTCGGCGCGCTGCTCACCGCCGCGGCGCTCGCCGTCGGGCTGAGCGCCGCCATGGCCCTGACCGCACCGGCCGCCCAGGCCTCCACCTGCGCCAACAATCCCTACCAGGGCACCTGGAAGGCCACCGACCCGAACGGCCATCTCATCGTCGTCGTCATCGACTTCCCGGACTGCTCGCACTGGAACAGCGCCCGCGTCCAGGTCGTCTCCCACGCCTTCCTCGGCCTTTCGAAGAACCCCGACTACTGGGGTTACGCCAGCAGCGTCCGCTGGGGCATCTACGGCACCTCCCTCACCGCCACCTTCCCCTTCAAGGGGCTGACCGAGGTCCTGTACATCACCCCGGCACAGAAGTACACCGGCCTGCCCGTCGTCGAAACCGAGTACTTCGCGAACGGCGCCCCCTACACCTTCCCCACCCAGTACCTCGCCCGCGCCTGAGATCCTGGTGTGTAGGCGGCCGGATAGCCAGGGCCCGAGTTCGGGTTCGCGGCTGTCCGGCCATCAGCATGATGGACCACGCAGGTGGGTCGGCGCGCCAGGGCGGCTGCCGGCTGGCCGCGCTGCGGCCGGCCAGGAGCGCCGTTCGAGGTGCGTGCCGTCGATGCCCCCTCCCCTGTCGATGATGGTTTTCTTCTCCTGGCGAGTTGGGCTGCCCGTAACGCGCGCGCGCGTGAGGGCCGGGCGTTTGCGCTGGTCTTCATGGCTGGAGTGATGCACCAGGTGAGTCACGGTCAGATCCTGCGGATCGGGTGTGGTGGGCGGGCGGAGTGCCCCGTCGGATGAGTCACTCTCGCCGGGACGGGCGGGCACGGTGAGGGGGCTACGCGCCTGATAGATCGCCCAACGGCCGTGGCCGCCGCCTCGGCTCACCGCGTCCCCTGGCCGCGCAGCACGCCGTCGATGACGAGGAAGAACGCTCCGCCCCACACCTCGGTCGCCAGCCCCGCAACGTTCACGAGCCCGGTGGCGGCCAGGAGCGCGGCGGTGGTGAGGCCGACCGCCACGCGCCACCTGTTCCTGGTCCTGGCGGGTGAGGGCGCGTCGCCGGGCGACGACGGATCCGGTTTGAGAGGCTCGGGCGCCGTTTTGGGTGCGCCGGCCTGGGTGCTGTCGCCGTGCGGCGCGAGGACGACCACGACCACGAGGACGGGCGCGGCTCGGTCCGGTGTGGGACTGACCATCGAGGTCTCTCCTTTGAGATCGATTTATGCCTGGTTTGCCTGCCGAGGTGGGCGCCCGGACCGCGTTTCCGGTGTCGCGCCCCTGTCCGCGGGCTTGCTGCATGCGTCCGCTTCCGGAAGGCCGCTCGCCGGGCCGTCAGAGGCACTGCGATGGGCCTCCGCCCGGTGGCCGTGATGCCTGGGGAGCCGCACGCGGACGTACGGTGCGACACACCTCAGAGCCCGACATGGCGTGAACGTCCCCCGTCGAGTGGCACCATTCACCAGTGCCCACGTGCGGCACGCGTCCCGACGTCTGGCAGGGAGGGACGGACGTGGCAGGGGGACGTCACGGGCTGACCGGCCCGCCTCCCGCCACTGCGCGGGCGACGGCGGCCCTCAGGGGGAAGGTGCTCTGGGGTGGGAGTGCGCCGCACCGCTTCCGCGGCCTCGCCGGCCTGCCCTTACGCATGGGCCCAGACCTCGGTCCAGATGCAATTGCATATGCACCACATCGAGTTCTCCCTCCGGGGTCAGGCGGACAGGCCGGGCAGTTGATGCGGCCCAACGTACTCCAGCAGGACCACTCCGGATAATGTGCGGTATGACGCGCTATCAACGACTTTTCACCCAGGATCGTTCGTGATGCGCAGGCGGGATGCGACGCGTCCCGTCGCATCAGGATCAGCGCCGTTCCAGCCACCTCAGGCCTGAGGCGGCCGGGGAGACGCATTCCGACGCCGTCGTTCGAAAGAAGGGTCGATGCCCGGGGCTGTCCAGCGACCCCCTCGGCAGGTCAAGGACCGTGACCTTGCCGCGCTGCTCTCCTACCGGTACTCGCTCCACGAACGCTATCCGGTCCCCGGCGACCAGATAGCTCGCTGGATCATGCCGGGGGAACGCGGAATCAGCAGCGGAACCTGTCCGCCAGGATTCTCCGGTTCTTCCGAGGCGAGGTCGCCAAATCATCTGCACAATGGAACTATTTTGAGGGTCAGATCTGTCTCGGCGTCCCCGAGCAGGAGCAGAAGGCCGCCCTCGAGGAGTGCGGTCGTCTCTACCGCGCGGCCTGCCCCGACGCCACCGACTGCCCCCTCGGTGTCAGCCAGGTCTTCAACCCCCAGCTGATCGCGATCCGCACCCTGGACAAGCTGCTCGACCTCACCTGTGCGGAACTGCGCAGAACACGGGCGCAGCTCGCCCGTAGCCGGCGTGACGCCCATCGGGACACGGCCGCCCTGCGCGGCGACCTTGCCTCCCGGGACCTGCTGCTCGACGACGCGCACGGCGCACTACGACGTGCGCAGGACGAATGCGCGGATCTGCGTCGCGAACACCACGAGGCCATCGACCGGGCCGCGGCCCTCGAGACCGAGGTGCAGACCCTGCGCGCGCAGATCCAGGAGTTGCGACACGACAGCGACAGCCTCCCCCACGGTGCGGCGCAGCGTGCGCCGGTTGAATGCGCGATGATCGCCGCATCCCCGCAGCCCGCCCCCGCACGGCCGGTGCCACCGGCCTTCGATGCGGCGCTGCCCACCGGCGGCTGGTTGCCTCGCGGGCTGCGCGAGGCCGACGGGAAGGCCCGTCACACCCTGATCTGCTGGGTCCTGGCGCTGCACCTCCCGCTGCTCGCCGGCTACGCCTGGTACCAGGAGGCGACCGATGCGCGCACCCTGGTCGCCTTCGTGCTTCCCCTGGCCGGGCTGGCCGTGGCGCTGTCGCGATGCGCGCGGCGGGTGCGCACCCTGGCCGCCAGTGCAGGCCTGCTGAGTTCCTCGACGATCCTGATGGGGCTCGCGGGCGGCTCCTGGCAGCCTGTCCTGCATCTGGCCGTCGTCACCGCCCTGCTCGCGCTCTACGAGGACTGGGCGACGTATGCGTTCTGTCTGACCGCGGCCTGCGTGGCCGATCCCCTTCTCTCGCGCGTCCTGCCGGTCCGTGGCGCACCGCAGGTGCCGGTGGGGGTCCTCGCCGGATTCGTCGTCGGCCTCACCGGCGTCCAGATCCTGCTCTGGCGCCACGGTGAACAGTCCCGCCAGCGCATCGCTCACCACCGCGACCAGTTCTACGAGGGACAGCAGAACCTCATGGCCCGGATGGAGCAGACCGACCATCTTCGCACCGCGCTCATCACGAGCGTGGGCCACGAATTCCGCGCGCCGCTCGCCGGCATCCACGCAACCCTGGCAACCGTACGCAACCAGCGCGACCATCTGTCTGACAACCGCATCGACGATCTGCTCGACACCGCGTCCCTCGCCACACGGCGCCTGTGCCGCCTGCTCGAGAACCTGCTCACCGCCGCGACGGCCACCGCCGCCACCGACGACGTCCTCACGGAGATCTCGCCAGTGCTGCGCGAGGCCGTCGACACCTTGCGCGCATCCGCACCACACAGCGCGAGCAGCGTCACCGTCGACGCCCCGCCCCGTCTGCCGGTGCGCATGACCCACGACGCGTTGCGTCAGCTCGTCACGAACCTGCTCGACAACGCCGCCGCCCACTGCCCGCCTGGCGCGCCGATCCGTCTCACCGCCGGCCAGATCGGAGACGAGGCCGTCCTGCGCATCCGCCACCCGGGACCCGACCTTGACCCCGAGACCCTGCGCACATTGTTCGAGCCCTTCATCCGGATCCCCGGCACCGAGACCCACCCGGACGACGGCACCCGCCTCGGCCTGTACGTCGTGCGCCGGCTTGTCGAGATCCACGGCGGCCGGCTGCGGATGACCGCCGACGACGGCGAGATCGTCATCGAGATCAACCTCTTCGCCACCTTTGCCTCGACCAGCACGCCACCACCACCACCGCCCATCGGCTCGGCGCACCGCGCCCGCACCACGCAACCCCCCGCCGTTCCCACTGCGTCGCACTGACCAGCCGGCGAACCGCCTGCCGCGCAGAGCGGCCGCAGGCCCTCCGTCCGCCGCGGGTCACCGGTCGATCGCGGGCGGACCCGGCGGATCCTACGATGCGGCTATGTCCTCGGTGTGGCTGTCCGCGACTCTGCCCGTGCTGCCGCTGGCGACGATGTCGGTGGAGGCGGTGCGGGCGGCGGCGCTGCGTGCCGGGGCGACCGGGCCGGTCGCGGACGCGCCGGTCGACCCGGAGCGGCTCGCCGCGTCGTTCGGCAGCGAGCGGCTGTTCCGGGACGGCGGTGAGCCCGCGGCCGGGTTCGCGGCGCTGTCGGGGTTCTTCCCCGCGGCCGACGGCTGGCTGCGTACACACGCGAACTATCCGCACCATCGGGACCGGCTGCTCGCCGTGCTCGGCCTGGACGCGGGCGCGGCGACGGACCGGGCCGCGCTCGCCGCGCGGATCGCGACAAGTTCCGCCGCCGACGTCGAGGTGCGGGCGGCCGCCGCCGGCGCGCTCGCCGTCCAGGTCCGCGACGAGCAGGCCTGGCGGGCCAGCGACGCCGGCCGTGCCGCCGCGCCCGGCCCGCTGGTGCGCACCACCCGGCGCGACGATCGTCCCGCCTCCGAGGGCGCCGGAGCTCGGAGGCGGCTTACGGGTGGACCGTTGCCGCTGGCGGGGGTGCGGGTACTCGATCTGACGCGGGTGCTCGCGGGGCCGGTGTGCGGGCGGACGCTGGCGCTGCTCGGCGCCGACGTGCTGCGCCTCGACCCGCCGGCGCCCGCCGAGATCGTCTGGCAGCATCTCGACACCGGCCACGGCAAACGTTCGGCGATCCTCGACCTGCGCACCGATCTGCCGCGCGCCCAGGCGCTGCTCGACAGCGCCGACGTGCTCGTCACCGGCTACCGTCCCGGCGCGCTGGAGGCGTTCGGCCTGCGCCCGCATCCGGGCCTGGTCCGCGCCCGCGTCAACGCCTGGGGGGACAGCGGCCCGTGGGCGTCGCGGCGTGGCTTCGACTCACTGGTGCAGGCCGCCTGCGGCATCAGCCTGATCGAGAGCCCCGACGCCGCCACCACCCCGGGGGCGCTGCCCGCCCAGGCGCTCGACCACGCCACCGGCTATCTGCTCGCCGCCGCGATCATCGACGCGCTCGTCGCCCGCGGCGACGACGGCCAGGGTCGCGACGTCGCCGCGAGCCTCGCCCGCACCGCCACCTGGCTGCTCGACCATCCCGGCCGCGACCCCCACCATCCCCCCGCCGCCACCCCGAGCGCCGCCGCCACCATCACCCACGCCACCCGCACCACCGCGCGGCCCGCCATCCCCGGCTTCGACGACTACCCCCACCCCGCCCACCGCTGGGGCTCGGACCCCACCACCTTCGCCACCACCCCCGGACCCGCACCGCAACCCGCACGCTGCGCTGCCGGCGCCGAGGCCCCGCACGCGTCTCGCTGATCGCCGATCCGACGCGGCCCGCGGAACAATGTCGCGATCGGTCCGCTGCCGGGTGTCGAGAACGGGGCGCCGGCACCGTCCCAGGGGTACAGGCGGCCAGGACGGGCCGCCCGCGACCAGGAGGAGACACCATGAAGTACCTGCTGCTCAAGCACTACCGCGGCGGGCCGACGCCGGTCGTCGACTACCCGCCCCTGCAGGAGTGGGCGCCGGCGGAGGTCGACGCGCACCTGCAGTACATGAACGACTTCGCCGACCGGCTGCGCGAGACCGGCGAGTACGTCGACAGTCAGGCCCTCGCGCCGGGCGGGGCGTTCGTCCGCTACGACGGCGAGGGCCGCCCGCCGGTGACCGACGGGCCGTTCGCCGAGACGAAGGACCTCATCGCCGGCTGGATGATCATCGACGTCGAGTCGTGGGAGCGTGCCGTCGCACTCGCCGGGGAGCTTTCGGCCGCACCCGGGGTCGGCGGCCGAGCGATCCACGAGTGGCTGGAGGTCCGCCCGTTCCTCACCGGCGCCTCCTCGTCGGACGTCTGCGCCTGAGCCGGTGACGGGGCCGGGGACGGTGGGTGAGGTGGACGCGTCGCTGGTGCGGGAGCTGGTGCCCGCGGTGATCGGCGTCCTCGTCCGGCGCGGCGCCGACTTCGACGCCGCCGAGGACGCGGTGCAGGAGGCGCTGATCCGGGCGTTGGCGTCGTGGCCGGACGATCCGCCGCGCGACCCGTTGGGGTGGCTCGTCACCGCCGCGTGGCGCCGCCACCTCGACGCCACCCGGGCGCAGGCGTCGCGGCGCGGGCGGGAACTCGCCGTCGACGCCGAACCCGCCCCCGGCCCCACCCCGGCCACCGACGACACACTGGCGCTGTACTTCCTGTGCGCGCATCCCAGCCTGGCGCCGGCGTCGGCGGTCGCGTTGACACTGCGCGCGGTGGGTGGGCTGACCACCCGGCAGATCGCGGCGGCCTACCTGGTGCCCGAGGCGACGATGGCGCAGCGGATCAGCCGGGCCAAGCGGCGCCTGGCCGGTCAGCGCCTGGACGCGCCCGGCGATCTCGCGACCGTGCTGCGGGTGCTCTACCTGGTGTTCAACGAGGGTTACGGCGGCGACGTGGACCTCGCCGCCGAGGCGATCCGCCTGGCCCGCCAGCTCGTCGCGCTGACCGGCGGCGAACCGGAGGTGGCGGGGCTGCTCGCGCTCATGCTGTGCCACCACGCGCGCCGGTCGTCACGCGTCGACGCGGACGGGCGCCTGGTGCCCCTCGCCGAGCAGGACCGCTCCCGCTGGGACACCCACCTGATCGCCGAGGGGGTGACGGTCCTGCAGGGCGCGCTGGCCCGCGACCGGCTGGGCGAGTACCAGGCGCAGGCCGCGATCGCCGCCCTGCACGCCGACGCGGCGTGTGCCGCCGAGACCGACTGGGTGCAGATCGTCGAGTGGTACGACGAACTGCTCCGCCTCACCGGCGACAGCCCCGTGGTCCGGCTCAACCGCGCCGTCGCGCTCGGCGAGGCCGACGGCCCCCAGGCGGGGCTGGCGGCGCTGGCCGCCGTGCCCGCCGACCTGCCGCGACGCGCCGCAGCCGCCGCCCACCTGTATGAACGCGCCGGCGACCTGTCCCGCGCCGCCGACCTGTACGCCGAGGCCGCCGCCGCGGCCACCAGCGTCCCCGAACGCGATCACCTCACCCGCCAGGCCGCCCGCGCCCGCCACCAGCTCCGCCGCTGACAGCTCCGCCGCTGAGCCGGTGGGTCAGGTCAGGAGCTTGTGCGGCGCCGGCCGACGGGGCGCGCGTCGGAGGACTCCCACGGCGTGTGCACCTCGCCGGGCGCGCCCTGGAAGCCGTCGGGAAGGAACTCGGTGACATCCCAGGTCGCCGCGAGCCGCCCGAACCCGACGCTGATCGCGCACAGATAGCCGAGTTCGACGATCTGCGGCTCGGTGTAATGCGCCTTCAGGTCGTCGTAGACGGCGTCGTCGATCCGCAGATGATCGGTGGCGAACAGGTCGGCGAAACGCAGTGCGGCTATCTCCGCGGCGGTGAACTCGGTGGATTCGAACGGGCGTTCCAGTTCGCAGACGAGGTCCTCGGTGAGCCCGTCGTCGAGGGCGACCTGGTAGCGGGTCGACATGCAGCTACGGCACTGGTTGCGGTAGGCGATCCGCAGGCGGACCAGTTCGAACAGCCGGCGCGGCAGCGTCCCGTGGCGCATGATGGCGGCGCCGAGCGCCCCCTGCGCGGCCGCCATCTCCGGCTGGTGCGCCTCGATACGCGGGATACCCAACATTCCGACGCTCTCACGCTTCGTCACACCCGCTGCCACCTCGGGTGACATTTCCTGCAGCGTCAGCATGCGAATGCGCGACATCAGACCACCCCTTTTCCATCTGCGACTGTAAGGGCCTTCTCACTGCCGGCACAACCGGCTCATCGCCCTGCGGCTGCCGCCGCGGTCACGTCAGCGGCCCGCGGGCTCGCCGGCGAGGAACTGCCCGACCGCCGTGGCGAACTGCGGTGCCGCGGGCGCCGTCCCGTGATCGCCGGGCACCTCGACCAGCGTCGCCTCGGGCAGCGCGTCGACCAGCTCGGCGGCCGACGCCGCGCGCGGGTCGTCCCGCCCGACCACCACCAGCGTGGGAACCTCCACCCCGCCGACCGGCTCGGTCGCCGTCGCGACGAGCGAATTCAGCACATGCACGGTCGCGACCGGGTCCAGCCCGCTGGCCCGCGCCCACCGCTCGGACCGTTCCTGCTCGGAGCCCGGCGCGCCCGTCCCCCACCCGGCGATCATCCTCCGCAGCTGGGCGCCCGCACCTGTGGCGACGCCGCCGTTCACCTCGCGCAGGCCCTGACCGCCGACGAACGCCCGCGCGGGCGTGGCCCCGCGGACCATCATCTGGACCACGATCCGGCCGCCGAGCGAATACCCGCCCAGGTCGTAGTCGACCAATGTCAGGTGTTCGACGAAGGCGAGGGCGTCGTCGGTCAGCACGTCGGGCGGGTAGGCGGCGGCGTCCTGCGGCTTCGCGCTCAGCCCGTGCCCGCGAAGGTCCGGCATCAACACCCGATGGCCGAGGCCGGCGAACACCTCGGCCAGCCCGTGACGCTCCCACATCGTCGACGCGACGGCGACACCGTGCAGCAGCACCAGCGGCCGTCCCTCGCCCATCACCCGGTAAGCCAGCCGCGTCCCATCCCAGCCGGGAAAGAACGCCACGGTGGAAGGCGCCATGCGCCCGAGCATAGGTCGGCGGGAGGACGCGGCTCAGCCCAGTACGACGACGCGCGCCCGCCGCCCCAACGCGACCAGCGCGGCGGCCAGCGGAGCCTCGAGCGGACAGGCCTCGTCACCGACATCCGCGCGTTCTTCCGCTCCCTGCGCTGACAGACGCCGGCCGCGGCGAGGGGTCAGCTGGCCCAGGTGGGGACGAGCTGGCCCAGGCGGGCGGGGTCGGTGCGGCTGCGGATCGCGGTGATGGTGCCGTCGATGACCGTGAAGGCCATCACCGTGATCGGCCGGCCGTCGACGGTGACGAGGACGCCGGGCAGGCCGCCGACGAGAGCTGGGCGCACCACGGCGTCCGGGCGGGCGAACAGCGCTGCCCGGGCGGCGACCCTCGCCGCGCCGCCCACGACGACGCTGCCCTCGGGGCTGTGGGCGTGCAGCTCGACGTCGGGGGCGAGCACCCCCAGCAGCCCGTCGACATCACCCTGCCCGGCCGCCGCGAAGAACGCCCGCACCACCTCGCGGGCCGCGCCATGGACATCGGCCGGCGGCGGCGTGCCTGCGCGCAGCCGGCGACGGGCACGGCTGGCCAGCATCTTCGCCGCGGCGGTACTGCGGCCGAGGATCGCCGCGATCGCGGCGAAGGGCACGCCGAAAACATCGTGCAGGACGAAGGCCACCCGTTCCGCCGGGGTGAGCGCGTCCATGACGACATACAGCGCGAGCCCGACCGACTCGGCCAGCACCGCCTCCTGCTCCGGGTCGAGGCGACCGTCCGCCGCCGGCTCCCGGGCGAGCGCGCCGACGTCGAGTTCCAGCGGCTGCTCACCCCGCGTCCCGCGCCGGCGCAGCAGATCCAGGCAGATCCGGCCGGTCACCGTGGTCAGCCAGCCGCGCAGATCCTCGATGCCGTCGTCGCCGGTGCGGGCCAGGCGCAGCCATGCCTCCTGGACGGCGTCGTCGGCGTCGGCGTGCGACCCGAGCACGCGAACGGCGATCGCGTGCAGGTAGGGCCGCTGCCCCTCGAAGGCGGCGGCGAGCTGGTCCTGACTGGTCACGGGCTCTCCCGGGTCGACGACGCTGTCGCTACCAGGACGCGCCACACGACCGTGAGGTAACACCCGCGCCGCCGGTATGGCACGGCCGGGCGTTACCTTCCGCCGCGCCCGGACGTCGTAGTGCCGTCCACCCCACCAGGCACCGGCTCCGGCCTCACCCCGAGCCCGGGCCTGGCCCTGGGATCGCACCGTCGCATCGTGGAGACGTCATGGCCTCGCGCATGTCCAACCCCACCATCCTCGTACCCGAACTCGCCCAGGTGGCGGGCGCCCTGAACAGGGCCGCCGGCAACGGCGCCATGCCGCGCACCGCGATGGGCCTGGCCGCCCTGCGCGCCGGGCAGATCCTCACCAGCACCTACCTGACGATCCGGGCCGCCACCGGTCTGCGCGCCGCCGGCGAATCCGAGGTGCGGATCGCCGCGGTGGCGACGTGGCGCGACGCGCCGTACTTCAGCGACGCCGAGCGGGCGGCCCTCGCCCTGGCCGAGGCGGTGTTCGGCGCGACCGACGCCGGTGAACGCGTCCCCGACGCGCTCTACGCCGAGGCGGGCCGCCACTTCGACGACAGGACCCTGGCCACCCTGATGATCGGCCTCGGCCAGGTCGCCTTCTGGTCCGCCGTCGCCCTCATTGGCAAGCCGGTCCCCGGCGCCCCCGACGCCGAGACCTGGACCACCTGACCCCCACACCCTGCAGCCGCCAGGCGCCTGCGGGCCCACGCCTTCCTGTCACCCCCAGGGCACGATGAGCGAGGACGACCTCGCCGCCGAGCACATCGACAGCGTCCACTGGTGGCAGCCGCGCGAGCTCGCCGACTACCGCGGCAGCGACCTGTTCGCCCCCGCGACCTCGCCACCCTGCTGACAACTACTCCTGACCGACGAAATTGCGGGCCGACCGGTGACGCCGAGCCTGTGCCTACCCTGGCAGGACGCCGGCGGGAAGCGGGGTCGGGAAGGCGCCGAGGAGCTGGCGGTCGGGGCGGATGACGACGAGGCGGTGCTCACCGCGGCGGTGCGAGATCCGCAGCAGCGTGCCGTCGAGGTCCTCGACGACGTTGCAGGTCGAGCGGATCTCCCCCGCCGCGCCGGGGTGGGTGACGGTGAGCAGGGTGGCGCCGCGGCCGCGTGCCCACGCGCGGACCGCGGGCGGCAGGCCGTGGGCGGGGTCGACGCCGAGGCCGAGCAGCGCCCAGGACGGGCCGAGCAGGTCCTCGAGGCGGCCGCGGGTGCCGTCGGCGGTGCGCACGGCGGGGTTCGGCAGGACCGTGCCGGCCCACCGTCCGCTCTCGCGCCGCGGACGCGCCACCGCCTGCAGACGGTGCCAGGCGGCGCCGGAGCCCGGCAGGCTGGTGCGGCCGGGTAGGTGCGCGAGGGTGCGCAGCGCTGTGCGCGTGAGTGCCACCTGGGTGGGGCTGGTGGCCTGGATGAGCCTGCCGGCGCGCACGGCGCGGCTGGTGGTCGCCGCCACCTCGGGTCGGCGTTCGCGCTCGTAGTCGTCGAGGCTCGCCCCGGCGGCGAGTCCCGCGAGGACCTCGGTCAGCCGCCAGGCGAGCGCCGCCGCGTCCCTGATGCCGGCGTTGAGGCCCTGCCCGGTGAACGGCGGCATGGTGTGCGCGGCGTCGCCGGCGAGCAGCACCCGGCCGACCCGCCACCGGTGGGCCATGCGGGCGTGGAAGGTATAGACGGCCTGCCGGTCGATCGTGACCGTGTCCGGGTCGATCCACGAGGCGAGAAGCCGGGCGGCGGACTGCGGGCGGCTCATCTCCTCGGTCTCCTCGCCCGGCAGGAGCATCCACTCCCACCGGTGACCGCCGGGCACGGGCATGGTCACCGCCGGGCGTTCCGGGTCGAGGACGAAGGCCAGGTCGGACGGCACGGGCAGCGGCCGCGTGGACCGCACGTCGACGACGAGCCACCGCTTCGCGAAGGTGGTCCCGTCGTAGCCGACACCGAGCAGGGAGCGCACGGTGCTGGTCGTGCCGTCGCAGCCGATGACCCAGCGGGCCGCGACGGCGCCGCCGTCATCGAGGTCCACGCTCACCCCGTCGGCGTCCTGGCGCAGCCCGCGCACCGCGGCGCCGAGCCGGACCCGCACGCTCGGCATCGTCGCGATCCCCGCGCGCAGGGCCTGCTCGACCGATGGCTGGTAGACGAACGCGCCGACCGGCACGCCGAACTCGCCCGATTGTCCCTGGCGTGCGGTGAGCAGCGGGCGCCGGTCCGGTCCCAGGTAGGTCGCTCCCGTCGAGGGGAGCACGTCGTCGAGCAGGCCGGCCATGCCCGGCAGCCGCAGGAGCAGGCGCAGGACCCGCGCTTCCAGGCCGGCGGCGCGGGGCAGGGGGTAGGGCTCGGTGGCCGGGTCCACGACCAGCACCGACACGCCTCGTTCGCCGAGCAGTGCGGCCAGCACCGCTCCCACCGGCCCGTAGCCGACGACCAGCACATCGGCCTTCAGCGCTGGGCCGGGCCCACCTGGCTGTTCCGCTCGGCTCGCGGGTATGCCGCCAGGCGCTGCCTGGGATGGTGCTTGCGCGGGCCACGGTGCGTCCGGCGGTGCCGAGCGTGGCTGGGGCACCGGCGCGGGCAGGGTGCGACGGGCCTCGCCCGGGGTTGCAGCGCTCACCGCGCGCGCTCCCTCCCGCTCCATCGCGACGATCTGCCACCCCAGCAGAACCAAGAGTAGAAGCCTCATCACTGTGTGCACTCGATGGGAGCGTGGTCCCGCTGTCGTCCGCGCGAGGGCGGCCAGGGAGAAGACTCCGGACCGTGGGGGGCGATGGTGCCGGGGGCGCTCAGCGCGAGCACCGCGTAGGTGGCGACGCCGACGAGGGAGGTGCCAGCTCAGCTCTGCGGGGCGAGTGGTTTGTGCCAGACGAGCAGGTAGCGCCAGAACAGCAGCCGTCGCACCCGCGCGCCGGGCAGGACGGCGGCCGCCTCACGGGCGGCCTCCCGGGTGGTCAGCGGCGGATCCATCACCACGGGCATACCCGTGCGCGCGTGATGCTGCTTCGGGAACCCGCCGGTACGTCCCCGCCGCCTTCGCACGAGGAACACCACGCCCAGCACCCGATGCGCGACCGCCGCGGCGAGCTCCACGGGCAGCTCCCGGCGCAGGTCCCTGCGCGGCAGCACGACGGCGGCGAGGACACCCCCGGGCCGCAGCGCCGCCGCGAGCGGGGGAAGCACGTCTCGCAGCGGCATGTGGTGCAGGGCGCTGATCGAGACGATCGCGTCGTACTCCTTGCCTGGCAGCGGGTCGACCAGCACGTCCGCGAGCACACAGCGCACGGTCGGTGCAGTGGTGCGCCTGGCCTGCTCGATCATCACCGGGGACCGGTCGACGGCGTCGACCTGCCCGACCTGCTCGGCGAGTACGGTCGCGAACGCACCCGCCCCGGCGCCGACGTCGAGGACCCGCCGGCACGGCCGCGGCAGCTGGCGCAGCAGCAGCCGGTGGTAGTAGGCGTTGTGATCCCAGTCGAGCACGATCCGTACACTATCGCCCGCCGGCGCCGGCGCGTGGCCGGCCGGCCGCCCCCAAAACGCCACGAGAGTGCGGACGGTGATGCGATCCTGACACGATGGAGTCCGTGTGGCGGCTGGTGATGGCCCTGGCCTGGGATGCCTATCGCGCGGGGAGCCTGCCGGTCGGCGCGGTCGTGCTCGACGGTGACGGCGTCACGGTCGGGCGAGGGCGCAGCACCCGGCATGAGGACCTCGCCGTGCCCGGCCAGCTCAGCAACTCGAGGATCGCGCACGCGGAGATCAACGCGCTCGCGCAGCTCCCCTGCCGCGGCGTCTCGTTCGGGGACCACACCCTCGTCACCAACGTCGAACCCTGCTGCCTGTGCATGGGCGCCGCGCTGCAGACCGGCGTCGGCACGCTCCACTACGGCTGGCGGGACCCCTACGCCGGCGCGGCGACGTCCATGACCGTGCGCAATCCCCAGGTCAGCCGCCGCGGCCTCACCGTCGTCGAACCCGCCGACGAGACGGTGGAGGCGGTCACCGGTCTGCTGGCGACCTGCCACTACTTCTATCGACGTCCCGGCCGTGGCGCGCCCGGCGTCGCCTGGCGTGACGAACGTCACGACCGCCGCACGCCCCTCGGTGGCCGCCGCGATCGACCGGGCCGTCGCCCGCGAGGCCGACATCGACACTTTGATCGACGAACTGCGACCCCTCCTCGGGCTCGCAAGCATGGACTCGTGACCGTGACTGCTGACAGGTGAGTCCCGGGCGCGGTGGCGGTGTCCCTGCACCTGCGGCGGTCGCCCCCTTCTTCACCCGTCGGACGGGCAGTAGCACGGTCGCGCCACCTTGCGGTTACCGCGTTGCGGTGGCCAGTGCCACGCGGATGGCGTCCTCGCCGACCGGCTGGCCCTTCTCGTTCGAGAACGGCCCGTACGGGGTCCCCCACACCGGCGTGCCCGTCGCCTGCCGCCAGCTGTCGGCCAGTGCTCCCGCGTCCACCACGCTGTACCCCAGGGACTCGATGAATTCGGTCACCGCCGCCTTCGCCGTCGCGGAGTCCCCGGCGATCGGCAGGTACGAGCGGTCGGCCGCCCCCGCCGGTCGGGCGAGTGACAGCAGGTGCTTGAAGAAGATGTTGTTGAACGCTTTCACGAGCATGGCGTCCGGGATGTACCGGAGCAGCAGCTCGCTCGAGGTGAGCGACTTGCTGTCGAGCTCGGGGATGTGCCCGTCACGTTCGGGGCCGTAGTTGCACGTGTCGATGACCGTCTTCCCTGCCAGTGGCGCGGCGGGCACGTAGGGGAAGGCCTTGACCGGCACCGTGACCACGACGATGTCACCGCCCGCCGCGGCCTCCCCGCTCGTCGCCGCGGACGCCCGCGGCCCCAGTTCCGCGGCCGTGTCCGCGAGCGTTTCGGGACCGCGCGAGTTGCTGAGCACGACCTGGTGCCCGGCGTCGACGGCGAGCCGCGCGATGGCGCTGCCGAGGGCGCCGCTTCCGATGAATCCCACAGTCGTCATATTCTCAGCATTCCTCCAGAAGAGTCGAACCCTTGCCGTCTGCCGGATTCGATGCGATTCGGATCCCTGCCATCAGCTGGCGGAGAAGTAGTGGCCGTTGTCCAGATCGGCGAGCAGGCCGGGCTGAGCCGGCTCCCAGCCGAGGGTCCGGCGGGTGATGAGGTTGGACGCCGGGTAGCTCTGCGTGACGATGTTCGCGAGGAACCCAAAGTATCCCGGCACCATCAGTACGTCCGCGGGAACGCTCACGACGGGCAGGCCCAGACGGCTTCCCATGGCCTCGGCGATTTCGCGGAACGGGATGCCCCCGTCCCCAACCGCGTGCCAGTATTTGCCAGCCGGTCCCTTCTCCAGCGCCAGGCGGAACAAGGAGGCGACATCGCGGACGTGCACGGCGTTCCACAGGTTCGCGCCGTCTCCGGGGTAGCCGACGAAACCTTGACTGCTCGGCCCCGCGGGCTCAGCCGGCAAACTCGTGGACGCCGAGGGCGAAGTTCCAGTGGCCAACCCCGTTGCCGGCGAGGCCCACCGTGACCACGCCCACTCCTTCCAGCCAGTGCGCCATTTTCAGGCCGCCGACGTCCAGCGGGCGCAGCCCGAGGCTTTCGACGAATGCCGCCACGCCCGCCTTGGCCTGCGCACTGTCGCCAGCGATGAAGACGTTGGGCCGGCCCTTCTCCAGGACATCACGAAAGATGGTGTTGAATGCCTTCACCACGCTGGCGCTGGCCGGGGCCACCGTGGCGACCTCCTGCGCGATCGAGGTCTGCTTGCTGTGGGCCAGTCCGTCGAACGTGGCGTTGAAGGGGTTGCTGATGTCGACGATGACCTTGCCGGCGAGGGCGTCTCCGTACTCGGTGACGACCGGAACGACACCGTCGTACAACAGGGCCGTGATGACGATGTCCCCGGCCGGGACGGCGCCCCACCTGCCCGTCGTCGCGCCGCCGCCCAGAGCCTTGGCCAGGTCATCGGCCTTGGACTGATCGCGTCCCATGACCTCGACGGTGTTGCCGCCCGCCACCGCGAGCGCGCCGATGGTACGGGCCATGTTCCCCGTACCGATGAGGGTGATGCTGCTCATGAGGTGGCTCTCTTCCTGTTCTCGAGGTGTCGCCCTGTCTCGTTCGTGCCGGATTGTTCAGATGGCGGTGGTGCCGCCGTCGGTGACCAGTTCCAGGCCGTTGACGTAGCTGGAGTCGTCGGAGGCGAGGAACAGGGCGACGGTGGCGATTTCTTCGGGGCGGCCCATCTTTCGGCGGGGGATGAGGGACTCGAATGCGGTCCTGGTTGCCTCGTCGAACAGCTCTTCTTGTTTGGCGGTGGCGACCTGGCCGGGGGTCAGGACGTTGACCCGGATCCTGCGGTCGCGCAGTTCGTTGAGCCAGACGCGGGCCCAGGCCTGCTGGACGGCTTTGCTTCCCGCGTAGAGGCTCCAGCCGGGGAAGGCGCCGAGGGAGGCGTTGGATCCGGTCATGAAGATCGAGCCGTTGTCGTTGATCAGCGGCAGTGCCTTCTGCACGGTGAACAGGGTGCCGCGCGCGTTGAGCCAGAAGGCGCGGTGGAACTGATCCTCGGTGATCTCGCCGAGCGCGGCGGGTTCGCCCATCCCGGCGCTGGCCCACAGCACGTCGATCGAGCCCTTTTCCCGCTTGACGGTGTCGTACAAGCGGTCCAGGTCGTCCAGTTCGGCCGCGTCACCCTGGACGGCGGTGACGTTGCGGCCGATCAGCCTGACGGCGTCGTCCAGTGCTTCCTGCCGCCGGGCCTGGATGAAGACGTGCGCTCCTTCCTCGACGAACAGTCTGGCGCCGGCCAGTGCCATGCCGGTGGATCCGCCGGTGATCACCGCTACCTTGCCATCGAGCTTTCCCACGATCACTCCGTTGAATTGATGGGTATTCGAAAAAGGTCCCGCATCCCGGGATGGCTGGACAGAACACGACGCCCACACCGTTGTTGTTGACGGTGGTCTCGTCGACGCCCTTGAATGACGCAGGGAGCCGCGCTCAATTCCACGGTGCCACTGGCCCGAATGGGTGTCCAAGACCTCTTTCAGCCGTTGCGATACCCTGAAGGCATCGCCGGACCGGGAGGCTCCATGGATCTGGATCTGGATCTGCGCAAGGTGCGCTACTTCGTCGCCCTCGCCGACACGTTGCACTTCGGCCGTGCCGCCGATGAGCTGCACATCGCGCAGCCGGTGCTCAGTCGGCAGATCCGTGCGCTGGAACAGGATCTCGGCACTGCGCTGTTCACCAGGGACAGCCACGGCGTGGCGCTGACCGACGCCGGGGGGCAGTTGCTGACCGACGCCGGCCCGCTGCTGGCCTCCGCGCACGCGGTCCGCCGCCGGGTGACCGTGGCCGCACGCGGCAGCCAGCGGCTGATGGTCGGCTTCCGGGCCGGCATCCCGGTCATCCCCGCGGCGCGGGCCTTCGAGGCCCGGCACCCGGACGTGGTCGTGGACGTGCAGCGGATCGAAGGGGACGACCAGGCCACGATGCTGCTCGACGGCCGCATCGACGTCGGCTATGTACGGCTGCCCATCGACGAGACCGGCCTGCGCGTCACCCCGCTGTACACCGAGCCGCGGGTGGCGGTGCTCCCTGCCGGCCACCGGTTGGCCCGCAAGGAGGAGGTCACCGAGGCCGACCTGGCCGGCGAGCCGCTGGTCTGGCATGGCGACACGAGCACGCAGCCCACCAGGCGCCCGCACCCCAACGCCGGGTACCTGGTGCGCGGGGTGGACGAGACGCTCGAGCATGTCGCGGCCGGCCGGGGCATCTCGTTCCTGGCTCGTTCGGCGGCCGTGTTCTACTCACATCCGGACATCAGCTACGTGCCCATCCCGGATCTGGCGCCCGACCAGGTGTGCCTCGCGATGGCGGCATCGCGTACCTCGCCGGTGGTCGACGACTTCTTCGCCGCGGCTCAGGCGACGGCCGAGATCACGGCAGAATGTGGGAACCATGAAATGTGGCAGCTTGGCAGCGGTGCCGGTTAAAAGCACGGTTGAGGGCTGTGTATCCCGGTTTGGGTTGGCTTTACTCACTGGATCCTGCGTGCGCCGGGGTTGCGCCCCTGAGTGACGTGATGGGCACGCCGGTTCGGCCGGGTTGGCGCGGTGAGGTCCGTGTCAGGCCACGGTCATGCGCGGATCGTCAAGGAGGTTGCGGTCGCCGTCGATGCCGTGAGCCAGTGCTGTCGCGACATCGTCGTGGGGGGTGCCCAGCCGGATCGCGCTGACCTCGTCCAGGAGCTGGTACTGCTTTGTGCTGAGCTCAACACCGAGGGCCTCGAGGTAGCCCCGCAGGTGGGCCGGGGTGCGGGGACCCACGATGGGGATCATCGGGGTCAGGGCGCGGGCGGCGCGATGGCGCAGCCAGGCAAGCGAGACCTGGACCGGCCCTGTCTGGTCCTCCCGGGCGATGGCGAGGACGGCGTCGAGGACAGCTGCGCGCCGCGGGTCCTCGCTGTCGACATCCCTGACGGTGAGGCGGCCGGGCTCGCCCTGACGGTACTTCCCGGTCAGGAACCCTCCCGCGAGCGGGGAGTACAGGACGACGCCCAGGCCGTGGGCCTGGGCCATCGGGAGGAGCTCACGTTCAGCGGAGCGTTCGGCGAGGCTGTACTCGGTCTGGATGCCGACCAGCGGTGTATGCCCGCTCAGTTCAGCCCTGGTCACCGCCCCCGCGATTCGCCAGGCCGGGAAGTTCGACAGTCCGCCATAGCGGATCTTGCCGGTCTGGATCAGGTCCTGGAGACCGGCCAGGATCTCCGCCATCGGGGTGACGCCATCGGGGAAGTGCGGCATGAAGACGTCCACGTAGTCGGTCTTCAGCCGCCGCAGGCTCTCCTCCAGCGACCGAATCATGATCTTGCGGCTGTTGCCGGTGGTGCCGGGCGGGATGTCGGTCTGCCTGCTTCCGCTGTACTTGGTGATCACGACGAAGTCGTCACGCTCGCGGCCCAGGAGCTCACCCAGGACGGTCTCCGCCTCGCCGTTCTGATAGATGTTCGAGGCATCGAAGGTGGTGCCGCCAGCGGCGACGAACATCTCGAAGATCGCCCTGGATCCCTCCAGGCCGGCCGCGGTGGCGGCCGAGCCGAAGTTGGCTGTACCGAGCACATACTCCGAGACCCGTAGGCCGGTGTGCCTTCCGAATGCCTGGTAGCGCACGAAGCTCTCCTGTGGGCGCGGGCCGTTGGTACAGTCGGGGACTGTACCAACTAAAACGAATGGTCGTTCTCTATGCCCCGGGTGAGTCAGGACCATCTCGACGCGCGACGCCAGCAGATCATCGACGCCGCGCGCGCCCGCTTCGCCACCCACGGCTTCGCCGGGACCTCCATGCCCGATGTCGCCGAGGCCTCCGGGCTCTCCATCGGGGCGATCTACCGCTACTTCAAGGGGAAGGACGAGATCGTCGCGGCCATCTGCGAGCAGACAGGCCAGGGTGCCCCAGCCGACCTCACCGCCGACTCCATCCACGACTTCGTGCAGCACATCCGCGCCATGGCAAGGGAGCAGGGGCACGCCCGACTGGTCGCCCAGATCTACGCCGAGGCCGCCGTCTCCCCTGCGCTCGCCGCCCTCGTCGACAAACAGCTCGAAGACCTCCGCAACGTGATCGCCGCCCTCGTCCCCAACACCCAGCGACCGCGCGCCGACCAGATCGCCGAAGCCTTCGTGGCGCTCTGCGGTGGCTACAGCCAGCAACTCGCTGTACGCGGCGACCTCGACCCGGCCCCCTTCATCGCGGCGCTGACGGCGATCGTCGACCCGTAACGAGGTCGACGCGTGGCGGGCCGAGACCTGGGCGAAGGTACGAGGCCAGCGGCGGCGACCGGGGCGTGGATCCTCTTCGAGGGACGTCTCGGCACGGGCAGACAATCTGGGCTCATGACCATTCCTGCGGCGGTACGTGATGCCGTGGACGTCTACCTGCGGTCGGTCGACGCCGTGATTCCCGGTCTCGTGGAAGGCTTCTACGTGATCGGGTCGGCAGCCCTGGGCGATTTCCGTCCTGGGACGAGCGACATCGATTTTGTCGCGGTCACCGCCATGCCCCCGGCCGACAGCCAGGTCGCAGCGCTGGGCCGCGTCCACGGCCGGCTGTCCCGCCGGCTGCTCCTCGATGGGATCTACACCACGTGGCTCGACCTCGCCCGCGATCCCGGACAGGCATCTCCGGGATCGCACGCCCATGGCCGACGACTGCATCCGCGCTGCGACCACCAACGCCACCCGGTCACCTGGCACAGCCTTGCCCGCCACGGTGCCGCGGTCCGCGGCCCCGAGCCGGCCGAGATCGATATCGCGACCGACCCGGCCGGACTCGCCCACTGGGCGCGCGGCAACCTCGACGGCTACTGGCGGCAGTGGTGGCAGCGAAGCGCCCGCCTACCCACGCCCGCCGGCCTGGCCTGCCTCACCTCGCAGGGCCCGGCCTGGTGCGTGCTCGGCGTCAGCCGCCTGCACCACACACTCATCACCGGAAAGATCATCTCCAAGACGGCGGCCGGAGAACACGCGCGGGCCACCTTCGAGCCGCGGTGGCATCGCATCCTCGACGAATGCCTACGCATCCGGCGTGGCGATCACCAGCGGTCCCTCTACCGCGACCCGTTCAGCCGACGGGCCGAGGCGCTGGCCTTCACCGACATGGTCATCAGGGACGCACTGTGATGTGTGATGAGCGGCTACGGGCCAGCTTGGCTCGAGCTGCGATGTCTGGTCGTCCCGGGGAAGCAGGAGCGGGGTGGTCAGGATGAGCAGACCCGCGACGGTGAGAGCGGTGCGTGGGCTGGTGACGTCGGCGAGCAGCCCGCCGAGCGCGGTGAGGATGGCGATGGACGCCTGCTGGCCGATGGACCAGGCCGACAGGGTGCGGGCGACGAGATGCTTCGGGGTGTGTTCGAGCCGGTAGGTGGCGAGCACCGGGGTGTACAGGCTCATGTTGATGATGATCGCCAGCTCGACGGCTATGACGGTGACGAGGCCGACGACGCCCGGCCGGACGAAGGCCAGGCCGATCAGCCAGAGGGCGCGCAAGGTGCCGACCACCCGGAAGACCCCGTGCTGGCCGTAGCGGGCCACGACACGGCGGGCCAGCCGGGAGCCGATGAGTCCGCCGACGCAGGGAGCGGCGAAGGCCAGGCCGTACTGCCAGGGTGGGAACCCGAGCTGGCGAAGAAGGAGCACGGCCAGCAGCGGCTCGGTGGCCATGATCAGACCGCCGACCAGCAGGTTGTTGACGTAGAGCGCCCGCAGACCAGAATCGCCCAGGATGTGTCGCCAGCCGTCAAGCAATGCGCGCCTCTGGACGGGGCTTTTGTCAGGTGCTCGCGGCGCGTCTTCTCGGTCTCGGCCGCGGATCGCGGCGATGCCCAGCGCCGAGAACAGGTAGCTCAGCGCGTCGGCGACCACGGTGGTGACGGGACCGAACAGGCCGATCGCGGCCCCGCCCAGCGGCGGTCCGATCGCGATGGAACTCCAGTTCGTGGACTCGAACCGCGCGTTGGCCACGAGCAGGTCAACCGGCCGGACAATGGCCTTGAGGTAGGCGCCGCTGGCCGCATTGAAGGCGATCCTGGCTGCGGCGACGACGGACGAGATCGCGAGCAGGTGCACGAAACTGAGCCAACCGAAGGCGTAGGCGAGCGGGACCGTCGCCATGACCGCGAACCGGATCAGGTCCATTGTGATCATGACCCGGCGCTTGCGCCGAAATTCCACCCACGGCGCGAGTGGCACCGCGATCAGCGCCCCCACCGCGGGTCCCACCGCGGACAGCGCGGACACCTGCGCGGGGCTGGCATGCAACGCCAGCACGGCGATCAGTGGGAATGCCCCGAACCCCAGCCCGGACCCATAGGCGCTGACCGCATACGCCGCCCACAGCCAGCCGAACCGCCGACCCAACGGCCTCCTGCCCACCCTGCTCACCGCGCCCCTTGATGTCCCATCTGAACAAACCGACGTTGACCAGTGAGAGCAAAGCGATCATAAGGACAGCAGGTCAAACAACTGCCCTGCCAGGAGTCAACAACCAGCAGTTGTTCACTAAGGTGGGTTGGCGTGGATCTCGAAGCCGTACGTACCTTCGTCGCCGTCGCCGAAGCGGGCCAGTTCCAGAAAGCCGCCGCCGACCTGTCGATCACCCAGCAGGCTGTCTCCAAGCGCATCGCCTCGCTGGAGCGCACCCTCGGCGGACGGCTGTTCACCCGTACCGCGCGCGGCGCTGAGCTCACCATCGACGGGCAGGCGTTCCTGCCCCACGCGGGCGAACTGCTGCGCGTCGCCGAGCGCGCGGTCGCCGCCGTACGCCCCGGTCGCCGTCCGCTACGCGTCGATGTGATCGCCTCACGCGTCGCGGCATCGGGCCTGATGCGCGGATTCCACCGCGCCTACCCCGAGATCGAACTCGACGTGGTGATGCTGTTCGACATCGAGACGGCCGTCGCCGCCATCCGGTCCGGCGCGATCGACGCGTCCTTTCGCGCCGTCGCCGTGCCTGGCCGGCCCCTGCCCGAGGACATCGAGTCCATCCGGGTGCTCGACGAGCCGCTCCAGCTCCTCACCGGCCCCGCGCATACGCTGGCGGGCGCCCGGTCGGTGACCATCGCTGCGCTTGCCGGGCATCGGATCTGGATGCCCGGCATCGTCCCCGGCAGCGAGTGGGCCGCCTACTACGACGACCTCGCCACCGAGTTCGGCCTCACCATCGAGGCGACCGGCCCCAACTTCGGCTCCGACGCGCTCCTCGACACCATCGCCGACACCCCGGCGCTGGCCACCTTCATGGGCGAGCACACCCGCCTCGTCTGGCCCGCCGGCCACGGCCTGCGCCGCATCCCGGTAACCGAACCGGTGCCCGTCTACCCGCACTCGCTCCTCTGGCACCGCGACAACCCCCACCCGGCGCTGGCCACCCTCCGCGCCCACCTCGCCGCCACGACGGCTGGTCATCACGCCGCCGGGACCTGGGAACCAAGCTGGGTGATTCCGCGCTGAACGCAGCCGCGCCCACGATCACGTGGCCGCATCGGCGGATGGTGACTCGGGGGCGTCGCCATCCTCGACGGGCACCCGGTAGTACGCCCTACCTCGGTGCCCGGAAGCCGCCGATCCTCTGCTCGAGCAGTTCGGCCAGCCGCAGCGGGGTGCGGTCCTCGAACATCGGACCGATGAGCTGCACTCCCACCGGCAGGCCGCCCGGGGACAGGCCCGCCGGTATGACGGTGGCGGGCAGGCCGGGCATGGTGGCCAGACCAGCCCAGACGAGCTGGTCGAAATACGGGTACTCGACGCCGTCGATGTCGATCCGGCGTTCCAACAGATCGGGGTTGTGGTCGTGCGGGAACGCGGGAGTCGGCGTGATCGGGCACAGCACGGCGTCGAACTCGGCGAAGAGCTGCCGCCACCCGTGACGGTGGAGCTCCCGGCGGTTGTTCGCCTCGATCCAGTCGCGGTGGCTGAGCACCATCCCGCGCAGCCGCGCCGCGTCGAGACTCTGGTCGTGCGCGCTCAGTGCGTCGGCACGGGTCCGCAGCCGCTCGTAGGCGTCGACGGGAAAACGCGCAACGGAGCCCGAGAACAGCAGCCGCGTGTAGAGCGTCGCGGCTTCGGCCAGGTCGGGCAGCAGCGCAGTGTGCCGTTCGACGCGGGCGCCGCCCTCGACAAGCGCGTCGGCCACCCGGTTCACGCCCGCCCGCACGGCGGACCCGGTCGGGAGGAGCGGATGCTCGTCGAGGACCAGGACCCGGAAGTCACCGAGCCGCTCGTGGCGGGCGGGCGGCAGCGTCACGTCGTGCGCCTTGCCGAGCGTCAGCGGGTCCGGTCCTGCCATGACGTCGAGCAGGAGCGTGAGGTCGCGGGCGGTGCGCGCCATCGGGCCGACGACGGCGAGGTCGAGGTCGACCGGCAGTGCCGGCATGGTTGGCGGGACCATGCCGCGGTTCGCCGCCAGTCCGAGTGTCGGCTTGTGCGCGTAGACGCCGCAGAAATGCGCGGGGGTGCGCAGCGAGCCGGCGAGGTCGGAGCCAACGGACAGCGCGCCGAATCCAGCCGCCAGGGCCGCCGCCGATCCGCCGGAGGATCCGCCCGACGTGCGAGCGTGATCCCACGGGTTGTTGGTGGTGCCGTAGATCTCGTTGAAGCTCTGGATATCCTGCAGCCCCAAGGGCACATTGGTCTTGCCCAGCACCACCGCGCCCGCGGCGCGGAGCCGCGACACCTGTACCGCGTCCTCGGCCGGCACATAGTCCCGGTACTGCGGCATGCCCCAGGTCGTGGGCAGCCCGGCGATGTTGTAGGACTCCTTGACCGTCACCACAACACCGAGCAGCGGCCGATCCTCGCCGCGGGTGCGCGCCGTGTCGGCATCGCGCGCGGCGGCCCGCGCGCGGTCGAAGTCCGGCACGCAGATCGCGTTGATCACCCTGTCGTCCCGCTCGATGCGGGTGATCGCATCGTCGGTCAGTTCCGCCGAGGTCACGTCACCGGCGCGCAAGGCAGCCACGAGACCTTCGGCCGACTGAAAGGTCCATTCCATGAAATCGACCGTATCGGCCCCTGGAAGAGGCCATAAAACGCCGATGTGCACAACAGGACAGGTGAGCACCACGACCGGTCCGCGGCTGACGCGCTGACGGGTCGAGTTCGCCCCCCTGAAGGAGTTCTTGACGACTCCAGGGCTGTTGTCGATCTCCTCGGACAGGCCCGTCGGCTAGGCCGTGTGTGTAGTTGTGATCTTCGGGGCCGGCTTCGCGAGAACGCCTCCCCCAGGCCCCCACGCTCGCCCACGTCATGTCCGCTCGGGCGTCACGTCTGCCCGCGAGTTCCAGGGCTCCCGCGAGGTCTGCGGTCACCGATGGTTCGGCAGGTTTCCTGGGTGTGCGTGGGAGCGGGTGCTCCTGTGTCCTTATCGGGGGATGAATCGGACACCGAACCCGGTAGAAGGACACATGTTCCCCCCAGCCCCGCACTCCCCGGCCGATCCCTCACCCACCGCGACCGCCACCCCGAAACGGTCATGATCGACATCGGGGTCGGCGGTTTACCGTAAGCGGCATATCGGGCGGACTTCCCACGGGTGGGAAGAACCTGCGCGGGACAGCGGCCCCGTGTCGCAAATTCGACGCGGCGTGTCCGATTCGCCCAGATTATGCGACACGCGTGGCCGCGATCATGCCAGAACGCGGCCATCACCGGCACCGCGACGACACCATCGAAGATCACGACTCCACACACGACCTAGCGGGCCTGGAATGTCGTTGCCGCGGCGGGGGTAAGGCTTCACCTCGACTCGGAGGTCAAGGCTGTGAGGCGGTCCTGACCGGGAAATCTCCGGTCGCCGGAGGGTCAGGCGGCGGCGGGTTCGTCGTGCGGGAGCAGCTTTGGTGCGAGCCGCACGTAGGCGACCATGCCGAGCACTTCGACGAGGGTCTGGGTCACCACGACGACGGCGGCGACGGCGAACCGGTCGGGCAGGGCGAGTGCGAGCGGGAGCACGACGAGGGAGTTGCGGGCCGCGCCGGTGAACAGCACCGCCCGCCCGCCGGGCACGTCGAGGCGGAACAGCCGGGCCACGGCCCGTCCGGCGAAGGCCATGACGGCCAGGAACAGCACGTAGAACGGGACGACGGCGGCGACGTCGCCGAGGTGCCCGTGCAGTTTGGGGAGCTGCGAGGCGACCACGACGACGAGCACGGCGGCCATCAGCGGGACCATCGCCGTGCTGACCGCGTCCGACGCCTGCTGTCCGGCGGGTCGGCGGGTGGCCCAGGCCTGGGTGGTCCAGGCCAGGGCCAGCGGGACCACGATCAGAAAGAGGAACGCCTGGACGAACGGTCCGATGTCGACGACGTGGGCGAGTGCCGAGCCGAGGAACACGAACAGGAACACCGGCAGGGCCAGCATCTGCACGACAAGCAGCAGCGGGGTCGCGGCGAGCAGGCGGCGGCCGCTGCCGCCGGCGAGGCCGGTGAACACGATGACCCAGTCGACGCAGGGGCACAGCAGGACCAGCAGCACGCCGAGGCGGACGGCCTGGTCGCCGGGCAGGAAGCTGAACATCGCGGCGACCACGCCCGGCACGACGACGAAGTTCACCACGAGCGCGGCGGTCAGGAATCGTCTGTCACGCAGCGAACCGACCAGCTCGGCGGCGGGGACCTGCAGGAACGTCACGTACAGCAACGCACCCAACACCGGGTTGACCGCGTCCTCGAGGCTCGGCCCGAGTCCCGGGGCCGCGAGACCGACGAGCGCGCCGACGGCCAGGGCGACGAGGTACACCGCGACCTGACGGCGATCCATCCACCCGACGAAGGTCTCTCGCGCAGCCGGGTCATCCGCGTCGTGGGGCACCGTCCGGCTCCTCCACGCGTCCGCCCACCCGGTATGTCCCGCCATCCTCGCAGCTCCTCGGCATCGCACCGCCGAGGCAGGTCACGGTGCGGTGCGGCTCACCGTGGGGTCGTGCGTGCGGAGTCCCGATGCTCGCAGGGTGCGGGCATGCCCAGATCGACCGGTCCGGGATCGGTTCGGCAGGCCGCACGGCGGCGACGGCGGACCATGACGGCCAGGGCGAACGCGGCCACCGCCACCACGGCCAGCGCGGGAATCCAGACGGCGGCAACCGTCGCCGCGGCAGCGACCGCGGCGAGGACCGCGAGCAGCGGGCCAGCGCAGCACACGGCGCATGCCGCGACCGCGGCAACAGCGGCGCCGATCGTCGACCACGGACCAGACCTGCCCGTCGAGGAGCTCATGCCGTCGCCGCGAACAGGTCGGCCAGCAGGACGGCAGCGCTCTGGGGCGCGCGGACGGTCAGGACCAGAGCGTTAGCGGCGAGCTCAAAACCGAAGGCGAAGAACGCGCAGCAGTCCTGCTCAGCCGCGGCAAGCGCGGCGAGCCGTCCGGCGAGGCCGGGTCCGGACGGGAACGTCAGGCGCAGCCCGTCGGCGATCTCCTCCCGGCTGACCGCCTGCCCGAGTAGCTCGCGCCACTGGCCGGCGCACTCGGCCTGCTCGTCCCCGTGCAGGGTGCAGGCCACCGGCGCGTCACGCCCCGCCTGCTCGTCGGCGGCGGGTCGGACCGGGGACAGCGTCAGCGGCACCGGGCCGGCGTCTGACGGGCCGGCCGTGGTCAGGCAGCCGCAGTCCGGACCGCAGCCACCCGCGGGCGCCGCCAGCCCGAGTTCGGTGTGGAACGCGGCCAGGCGGGCGGAGAACGCCGACAGCTCGGCCGCCCGCCGGTCGGCGTCGGCGATCCGGGCGGCGACCAGCGGGCGCAGCCGTTCCCGGACCGCCGCGCGGACAGAAGCCCGGCGGTCTCGTAGAACCGCAGCGTGCTCGCGGGCACACCGACGCGATCCGCCAGCTGCGAAATCCGGTAGGAAGCCATGCCCGGCACCGTAAACCTTCGACCCGACTAGAAGGTCAAGGCCGAACCGCGCTGCAGGGTCAGTCGCCGAGGACCAGGCGACTGGCCATGTCGAGCTTCACCTCGCCGTACGGGGCGACAGCGCGTGGGGCAGGTCGGCGAGCACCAGGTTGTGAACGGTGTGGCTGAAACCAGGTGTTCACCGGTCGACAAAACCGGGTTCCTACTCCTGGATAAGGAGCCACGGGTCGAAGGTGGCGCGGGAGCCGTCCATCGTGAGAACCAGCGAGTACTGCTGGTAACCGGTCGTTCCGCGGGCCTCGACCCGGCCCTCCCAGTAGTCGCCGTCCGGCGTGCTGACCAGCTTCGGCACGCAGGTGCCGTCGTTGATGATCTGGCCGGTGAACTCGGCGATCTCCACGTCGTTCGACGGCGACACGGGCACGACGTTCCAGGCGACAAGCTGCCCGTCACGACAGGCGGTGCTCAGCCCCTCCTGGCCCTCGCCGCTGGAGCCGAAGTGCTTGTTCGTGTCGACGAGGTACACATTGTCGCCCAGCGAGCCGGCGAGCGCACCCTCGACGTCGACGACAACGAGAACATTGACCGTCTTCATGGTTCCTCCGCGCAGTGTGGGAATGTGAACGGAACGCCGCTCGCGCGAAAATGATGAATCGTTTGTTTCGCGCCCCGGCTCCTTCCAGAGGGAAGGTTAGCACGATGGTGCCAGACGTCGAAGGAAGTTCTCCGTATCGGGTTGACCGGCGTACGGGAACGGCCCCACGGCATTCGAGGACCGGTAACGGGATGTAAAGAGGCGGGGCGAGGGAACCGGGACTCGTGAAAGCCGCGCCGCGCGCCGATGCTGGTCAGCGGATATTGACAAGCCGGACGACGACGCCTTCGACGGAATCCCGGGCCTCTCGACGGCTCCCTCCCTCACCCTCGGTCACGCCGCGCCCGGCGGCCGAGGCGAAGTGACCGGACATGCGGGAGGTAGGGCCAGGGAGGAGCCGATTTTTGAGTTCTTTTCTTGATGTTGCTGCTGTCGATCAGATGTGCGAGGTGCCGGCTGGCCGACGTTGGCCGAGGCAGCCGCCGCCACCGGCCTGACCTGAGCCCTGGGTCTGCTGGGCATCCGGCGCGCGGTGGGTGCCCCGGCCGTCAGGGGACATCGCTCCAGAAGTTGGGCTAGGCGCGGGTGGGAAGGTGGATCGCGAGGATGGCGATGTCGTCCTGGGGTGGGCCGCCCGTGTGCGCGAGGACGGCGGTCTCGATGGTGGCGGTGAGGGCCTCCGCGCTCGGGGCGTCGGTGGTGGTGAGGAGCGCGCGGAGGCGGTCGTCGCCGAACTGGTCGTGGCCGCGGCGGGCCTCGGTGACGCCGTCGGTGTAGAGCAGGAGGGTGTCGCCTGGTCGGATTCGCAGCCGGGTCGTGGTGAGCTCGGGATCCTCGAAGACCCCGAGGACGAGGCCGTGCGCCCCGACCGTGGTCACGGTGCGGTCTCGGCGGCGGAGCAGAACCGGGGTGTGGCCGGCGGAGCAGACCGTCACGGTGCGGCCTCGCCGGTTTTCGTGAACGGCGAGATAGGCGGCGGTGAGGAACCGTTCGCTGTCTGGGTGCTGGGTGAGCAGGGCGGTGTTGAGCTGGTTCAGGATGGCGGCCGGGTCGTGGGTGTGGCTGGCGGCGGCGCGGATGGTGTAGTGCGCGAGGGCGGTGACTTTCGCGGCTTCGACGCCTTTGCCCGCGACGTCGCCGAGGACGATTCCGAGGCTGGTTCGACCGGTGTGGAAGACGTCGTAGAAGTCGCCGAGGACCTCGGCTCCCTCGCCGGCGGGGCGGTAGCGGGCCGACACCTGAAGCCCGGGGAGGCTGGGGATCTCCGGGGGAAGAAGGCTTTCCTGAAGGGTGCGGGCGAGCGCGGTCGCGGTGGCGGCCGTGTATCTCAGGGAGATCTCACCGGAGACGGCCTGGGCCAGGGTCTGCAGGAGGACATGGTCGCGCTGCGTCCATGATCGCGGCCGGATGTCGGCGGCGCCGAAGGCGCCGACGATCTGGCCGTTCGGATGGTGGACGGGGAAGGCAGCCCAGGCGACGAGGCCGGCGGTGCGGACGAGGAAGTCGTCCTGAGCGCGGCTGTCGCGGGTCGCGTCGGACATCACGACTGGCTGCCCCGTGTTGATCATCTCGCGGAAGAGGCTGCCCTCGAGCGGGGTCTGGCGTCCCGTCGGGGCCTTCGCGACCGCGCCGGCGTAGGACTTCCAGTAACAGCGGGTGCCGTTGATCAGCGTGACGAACGCGACCGGGGCGTCGAGAATCGTCGCGGCCAGGCGGGTGAGCCGGTCGAACGGCTCCTCCGACTCGATGCCGAGCAGACCTGCGCTGTCGATGGCCTCGAACCGGTTCAGGGCGGCGACCCGCTCCAGCGGCGCTGTGCCAGGACGCCGCGAGGCCGAGGATCCCTCCACTCATGCAGGGTAGTCGCTCGAGCCGGGACGCGGCGGCCCATTGCGTTCGTGCTCGTCAGGGGCTATACAAGGGGTTAGCACTCAGTAGGGTCGAGTGCTAACCAGTGGCGTGAAGGGTGCCTTGGCCGCAGCCTGGAGCATCCACTTCGTCGCGGACGCTGCCGGCGCGGCCAGCACTCCTCCACACGGACATGAGCCTCAGGAGGAAGCACCCGTATGCCGAAGATCATCGCCTTCGACGAGGAGGCTCGGCGCGGCCTGGAGCGCGGCATGAACCAGCTGGCCGATGCGGTCAAGGTCACGCTCGGCCCCAAGGGTCGCAACGTCGTTCTGGAGAAGAAGT
>NZ_JCBATA010000037.1:0-75508 GCF_059816245.1 Frankia sp. RB5 | reverse complement strand
GCGACGGACGGCGGCAACCTCGCCAGGACCTCGATCATCATGCCGGGTGACCTGGACGGGAGCGCGGGCGTCCTGCCCGCGAACCTGCAGGAGGACATCGCCGGCGCCGCCGGGGCGTAACACCGGGGGGGGGGGGGGCGCCCCCCCCCCCCCCCCCCCCCCCCCCCCCCCCCCCCCCGGCCCCCGCCGCCGGAGCCCCCGGAGCCGCTGGAGCCCCCGGAGCCGCTGGAGCCCCCGGAGCCGCTGGAGCCGCCGGAGCCGCGCCGCTCACCGCCGCCGTCGCCACCACTGGCCCGCCGCCCGCCGCCCGCACCCCGGCCGCCGGACGCGGGCTGCCCGACCTCGTCGTCCAGCCGCAGCGTCAGCGAGATCCGCTTGCGCGGGATGTCGACGTCGAGGACCTTCACCGTCACGATGTCGCCGGGCTTGACGACCTCCCGCGGGTCGTTGACGAAGTTCTTCGACATCGCCGAGACGTGCACGAGCCCGTCCTGGTGCACGCCGACGTCCACGAACGCGCCGAAGGCGGCCACGTTCGTCACCGAGCCCTCCAGCGTCATCCCGGGGACCAGGTCGGCCAGCGTCTCGATGCCCTCGGAGAACGCCGCGGTGCGAAACGCCGGCCGCGGGTCGCGCCCCGGCTTCTCGAGCTCGGCGAGGATGTCGGTGACCGTCGGCAGGCCGACGGTGTCGTCGACGAAGTCGGTCGGCTTCAGGCCCCGCAGCACCGCACCGTTGCCGATCAGCGAGGTCAGCTCGCCGCCGGTCGACGCGAGGATCTGGCGGACCACCGGATACGACTCGGGGTGCACGCTGGAGGCGTCCAGCGGGTCGTCCCCGCCGGGGATGCGCAGGAAGCCCGCGCACTGCTCGAACGCCTTCGGCCCGAGGCGCGGCACCTCCCGCAGCGCCTCCCGGCTGCGGAACGGGCCGTTCGCGTCGCGGTGGCGCACCAGGTTCTCGGCGAGGCTCGCCCCGATCCCGGACACCCGGGTCAGCAGGGGCGCGGACGCCGTGTTCACGTCCACCCCGACGGCGTTCACACAGTCCTCGACCACCGCGTCCAGCGACGACGACAGCCGCGTCTCGGACAGGTCGTGCTGGTACTGGCCGACGCCGATCGACCGCGGCTCGATCTTGACGAGCTCGGCGAGCGGGTCCTGCAGCCGGCGGGCGATCGACACGGCGCCGCGCAGCGAGACGTCCATCCCCGGCAGCTCACTCGCCGCGTACGCCGACGCCGAGTACACCGAGGCGCCGGCCTCCGACACGGTCACCCGGGTCAGCGACAGCTCGGGATGGCGGCGGATGAGGTCCTCGGCGAGCTTGTCGGTCTCCCGTGACGCCGTCCCGTTGCCGATCGAGACGAGGTCCACCCGGTGTTCGGCGGCGAGCTTCGCGAGGGTGGCGATCGAGTCGTCCCAGCGCCGCGCGGGTACGTGTGGGTAGATCGTGTCGGTGGCGACGACCTTGCCGGTCGGGTCGACGACGGCGACCTTCACCCCCGTGCGGTAGCCGGGGTCGAGGCCCATCGTCGCCCGGCTGCCGGCCGGGGCGGCGAGCAGCAGGTCGCGCAGGTTCGCCGCGAACACCCGCACCGCGGTGTCCTCGGCCGCCGTCCACAGCCGCATCCGCAGGTCCACCCCCAGGTGCACCTGGATGCGGGTGCGCCACGCCCAGCGGACCGTCTCGGCCAGCCAGCGGTCCGCCGGGCGGCCCTCGTCGGAGATGCCGAAGGTCGCGGCGATGCGCGCCTCGTAGTCGGTGGGGCCGGCGGGAGCGGGCGCCTCGGGGTCCGGCGGGGTGTCCGGCTCGAGGGTGAGGTCGAGCGCCTCCTCCTTCTCGCCGCGGAACAGCGCCAGGATGCGGTGCGAGGGCAGCGAGGTGAAAGGCTCGGCGAAGTCGAAGTAGTCGGCGAACTTCGCGCCCGCCTCCTCGCGCCCCTCCCGCACCCGGCTGACGAGCACCCCGCGCGACCACATCCGCTCGCGCAGGTCGCCGATGAGGTCCGCCTCCTCGGCGAAGCGCTCGACGAGGATCGCCCGGGCGCCCTCCAGCGCGGCGCCGGCGTCCGCGACGCCCTTCTCGGCGTCGACGTAGCCCTCCGCGGTGGAGTGCGGGTCGAGGCCGGGGTCGCCGAGCAGCGCGTCCGCCAGCGGCTCCAGCCCGGCCTCCCGGGCGATCTGCGCCTTCGTTCGCCGCTTGGGCTTGTACGGGAGGTAGATGTCCTCCAAGCGGGCCTTCGAGTCGGCCGCGAGGATCTGCGCCTCCAGCGCGTCGTCCAGCTTGCCCTGGGCGCGGATGGACTCCAGCACCGCCGCCCGCCGCTCCTCCAGTTCCCGCAGGTAGCGCAGGCGCTCCTCCAGGGTGCGCAGCTGGGTGTCGTCGAGGGTGCCCGTCACCTCCTTGCGGTAGCGGGCGATGAAGGGCACGGTGGCGCCCCCGTCAAGCAGATCGACCGCCGCCGTCACCTGCCCCGGGCGCACGCGGAGTTCCTCGGCGATCCGCTGATGGATGGACTGCTGCGGGACAGATGTCGTCGTCACAATCCTTGATCCGCCTTCTCGTCTTCGTCGCCTGCCGTGCACTGTCGCTTGCTCTGGGCGGTCGCCCGTCCGGGACGCGTCCGGACGTACGTGTGCGGCGTCCGGATCCGCGCCAACTGCGAGACTACGGGTGATCACTCCCTGCCTCCCGGCCGGGCGGGGGTGCGATCCGTGCCGCGCGCCCGCGGGTGGGGTGGGCGACGGGCACCCGGTGTGGGCCTGGCCAGGACGTGGGGCCCGTTCGGGCCAGGCCGGACCGCGATCGGTAGTCCGATGTGATCCGATGTGATCCGTACGGTGCGATTGCGTTGCTGGGCATATCCCATTGGTTCCACATGACCTATGATGTGCGCGTGTGCATGGGGTGCGGAGCCGCGGGGGCGGGACGGCCTTATTCCTCCTATTCTGGCGATGGTCCAGCCGTGTGCGGCCGGACCACGCGGGTGCAACCGGATCCGAGATTGCGGCGCCGGGTGACGTGGTGAAACGGGAGAGCCCACTGGCTGTGGCCACGGGTTCCGCGCTTGCTTCGGCCGGTGCCGACGGTATTCGGCATGAGGCATTTCTGTATCGCGGTGACGTCGGATTCCTCAGCGCCACCCGAGATTTTGTCCTCGCTGGTCTCGCGGCTGACGAGGACGTGCTCGTCGTGCTGCCTCCGCAGCGGACCGCGCAGCTGCGCGCCACCCTCGGCCGGGCCGTGAAACGCGTGGAATTCCTCGATCTGGACGAGATCGGCCGCAATCCTGCCCGCCTCCTCCCGGCCTGGCGGGAGTTCGTCGAGCGCGGTCTGACCAGTGGCCGGTCGATGCGCGGTGTCGGGGAGCCGGTCCGGCCCGAACGTTCCGCGCCGGAGCTGCGGGAATGCCTGCTGCACGAGGCGCTGCTCAACGAGGCCTTCGTCGGGCCGCCGAGCTGGCGACTGCGCTGCGTCTACGAGGCGCCGGCCCTCGACCCGGACACGGCTGAGGGAGTGTGGCGTACCCATCCGGTGGTGGTGGACGGCGGGTTCGCCCGGGCCAGCACCCGGTGGCGGGGCGAGCAGGCGTGGGCGGACCCGTTCGCCGAGCGCCTGCCCGATCTGGGCCCGCCGGCGGCCGAGCTCGCGTTCGGCCCCGCCGACCTGGGGCTCGTGCGGGCGGCGGTCACCCACGCGGCGCGGGGCGAGGGCCTCGACTCCGATCGCGTCGACGATCTCGAACTCGCCGTGCACGAGGTGGCCACCAACAGCGTGCGCCACGGCGGTGGCCGGGGAACCGTGCGGTTCTGGTCGGCAGCCGGCGACCTGGTCTGTGAGGTGACCGACGCGGGTCTGGTGACCGACCGGCTCGCCGGCCGGCGGCGCCCGGACCTCGAACTCGGCGGCGGGCGCGGCCTGTGGCTCGCCAACCAGCTCTGCGACCTCGTCCAGCTCCGCTCCTCCGCCGCCGGCACCGTCGTGCGCATGCACATGGCGGGAGGACGTGGGTGACCTCGGGGGAGCGCACCCGGGAGGGCCGCGGCTCGTGGCCGGCGGACGGGCGGGGCGGCACGCTGGCGCCGGCCGGCGACGGCCCCGGATCGGCCGGACCTGGCCGCTGCTACGGCATCGGCGCCGGTGAGGCGCCGCCAGCCGGCAGCACCGACGGCGACGTCCTCGCCGTCCGCTCCGCCGTCACCGCGATCAGCCGGGCGCTGAACTGGCATGGCGGCCCGGGCACGCCGGTGCCGACCGACGGCCGCTTCACCGCGGCGACCAGGGCTGCCGTCGTCGCCTTCCAGGAGAAGCTCGAACCGACGATCAACCGGGACATGTATCTGCCCGCCTCCGAGCACAGTCCGCCCGGCTTCGTCAACAAGCAGACGTCCTACGCGCTGTTCATGCCGATCGCCGACCGCTACGCGCTGAAGTACACGGTGCCCCGCGGGCTGCTGCGCGGCATCACCACCATCGAGAGCAACTGGGACCCCGGCGCGGTCGGGTACTGGACGAACTCCGACTACGGGCTGTGCCAGTGGAACACCACGCTGCCCGACATCACCACTGCCCGCGCGCTCGACCCCTTCTGGGCGCTGGACTCCACCGCCCGCATGATGCGCGAGCGGTACGACTCCGACCGGTGGGGGCACAACTGGCTCTACGTCATCGCCGCGCACAACGTGCCGACCTGGGCCGCCCAGTGGGCTCAGGGCCAGCTGTCCGCAGCCAACCCCGACGATCGGCCGAAGCTCGACCGGATGAACGGCTATGTCAGCAACGTGCTCGCCCGCGTGTGGTGACGCGCCGCGTGTGGTGATGTGCCGTGTGGTGATGTGCCGTGTGGTGACGTGCCGCGAGTGGTGACGCGGCACGCCTGGTGACCGGTCGGCTCAGCCGGCGTCGGCGGCGACCCGGTCGATGACGGCGGTGTGCAGCCGGCGGATGCCGATCGGCGCGAAGATGCGCTCGAAGAAGCCGCCGACTCCGCCCGCGCCGTTCCAGGTGGTGGTCGCGGTCACCGTGCTGCGCGCCGGCGTGGGGCCGGGCGCGACCAGCCAGCTCGTCCGCAGCGAGGAGTTCTGGTCCGCCTCGACCAGCGTGTTCGGCTCCGGGATGGACACCGTCGCGTCGATGTCGCGGACCCGGCTGCGGGTGGCCTGCAGGCGGTAGGCGATCCGGCTGCCCGCCCCGGTCCCACCGGCCACCACCCGGTACTCGGACACGTTGTCCGGCCACGACCGGGCACGCACACCCTGGTAGTCGGCGAGCCGCCCGAGGATCTGCTCGGGCGTGCCGGCGACGTCGCGCCGCACCACCACCCTGACCTGTGCCACCACTGTCCTCCTGCCTCCGGCCACCACCACGCCGCGGGCGGCCGCACCGCCCGCCGTCCGCACCGCCAGACTCGCATGCTCCCGCCCCCGGTCGCTCCGGGGCCGCCCGAGGTGCGAAGCTCGATTACTCAGAGTTACATTGCGGGGGACGTCGGCGGCGGCCCGAGGCGCGCCGCAGCCATCCGGGCTGAACGGGGGCAGGCCGATTTCTCGTGCGCGACCAGGCCGTTCGCGGGCCGTCGGAAACGTCGCCGTCTTCTTCGCCGGCGCGGACCCGCGCGCGGTCGGCCCCCAGGACCGGCCGAAGTTCGTCACCGCCGGTGCGCTGATGATGCTCACCGCCGGCCTCGCGGTCTACGCGGGAACGACGGTCGCCGCGATGGGCCTGCGCCGCTCGACGCTGGGGGCCCTCCCCTTCGGCCTGTTCTACGCCGCGGTGATCTACTTCCTCGACCGGTCGGTACTGCTGTCGCCCCGCCCCTACGTCCCCGGCCCGGACGGGACGGTTCGCCTGGGGCGATCCGGCGCCGCCACCGCCGTGCGGATCTTCCTCGCGGTCTGCGCGGCCCTGCTGGTCGGCGAGTCGCTGCTGCTGCGGATCTTCGCCCCGTCCATCGCGCCGCGCGTCGCCCAGATCCGCCAGGAGGATCTCGGTCGGGTGATGGGGGACTGGGATGCCAACCAGCTCGGCGAGCAGCGCGCCCTCGGTGCCGACCTGGCAGCCCGCCAGCGCGCCCTCGGCGTGGCCCACGGCCTGGTCACCGCCAAGACCGCCGAGGTCAACTGCCAGCTCACCGGCGGTGACGGCTGCCTCGGCGGTCGGGGTCCGGTCTACCGGATCAAGCTCGGTGAACTCGGCGCGGCGACGGCCGCGGTCATCGCCGCGACCCGCGAACGCGACGTCGCCCAGACCCGTCTGGACACCTTCGACCGGTCCCGGGACGACCGCCGGGAACGGTTCCGCGACCAGCAGGTCGCCACCGTCGACGCCGCCGACGACCTGCTGATCCGGGAGAAGGCGTTCTGGCGGCTGACCACCGCCGACCGCTCGGTGCTGCTGTGGCGCCTGCTGCTGACCCTGCTGCTGCTCGGCATCGACCTGGGCCCCCTCACCTTCAAGCGGACCCTGGAGCACACCGCCCTGCGCCGCGGCGAGCGGCTCGCCCAGTGGCGCGGCGAACAGGCCGACGAGGTCGACGCCCGGCAGATCGGACAGCTCGCGCGTCGCCGCGGCGAGCTCGCCACCGACCTCGCCGACGGCGCCGACGTCGGGGTGGGCGAGCGGTATGCCGCGTACGTGCGCCGCCGCGACGAGCTCGGCACGTCGCTGCGCGCCGACGCCGACCTCGCCGACGCCGAGGTGGCCCGCGAGCAGATCCGCGTCGACCGGGACAGCCGTGTCCGTGACCTGCGCATCCGCTACCGGGTGCCCGACCCGGCCGGGCCCGGCGACCCGGCCCGCTCCGGCAGTCCGGCCGGGCCCGCCGCCGCCGTCCCGCCGGCCGCCGTCCCGCCGGCCGATGTCAACGTCATGCGTTCCCCGGAACGCGACGGCTCCTGATCCGACCGGCGCGACTACGCCCGGACGCGCGGGGTCTGTCCCACGCGCGCCCGGGCGCTTCGGGCCGGGTCAGCCGGCGCGGCGCGCGGCTCGATGCCGACGTCGCAGCAGGGCCGTCAGCACGGCGAGCAGTGCCGCGGCGGCGGCCGCCAGACCGGCGGCGCGCGGGTTGTCCGACGCCGTGCGGCGAGTGGCGCTGACGGCGCCGGCGGCACCGTCCCGCGCCTGGTGCACCTTCGCGGCGACCTGCGGATGCGCCTCCAGCTGCCGGTGCACGGTCTGGGAGGCGGAGCCGGCCGCGCTGCCCGCGGTGTCGCGCGCCCGGGCCGCCGTGGCCGTCACCTGTGGGTGCGCGTCGAGCTGGCGGCGGACAGTCGACTTCGCCTGGTCGGCGGTGTGGCGGGCCTTCTCGGTCGCGCTGCCGGTCGTCGCGGCCACCTTCGGCCGCACCGACTCGGTCGCCGAGCTCACCCGCCGGCGCAGATCCTGCGCGGTGCGCCCGGCGACACGGTGCGGGCTGACCCGGTCGGAGAGCTCGTCGAGGTCGGTGCCGAGCCGGGCACGGGTGGCCTCGATGTCGGACCGGATCTCGTCGGGGCTGGTGCTGGTCACTGTCCACCTGGCCTTTCTGTCGGTCTGGGCACTAGTGACGCCGGCTCTGCGCCCACTGGACGTCCTCGCGCAGCGTCTCGACGGTCTGCGTGGGGGCGGGGTGAACCTTGCGGACGGTCACCCGGCCGCTCAGCGCCAGGACGGCGGCCACCACGGCGAGCGCGACGCCGACGATGAGGGCGGCCCAGCCGAGCGCCATCACCTCGCCCAGTCCGAACATGACCGCGAGCAGCACGAACAGCAGCGCGAAGTAGCCGGCCCCACCGGCGCCCGCGAACATGCCCGCGCCCTTGCCGGCCTTCTTCGCCTCCTCGCGGATCTCCGCCTTCGCGAGCGCGACCTCCTGCCGGAACAGCGTGGAGATGTCCGTGACGACCTCGGCGACCAGGTGCCCGGTTGATTCCCGCTCCTCGGGACGTGCCGCGCCGCCGCCCGTCGCCGGGGCGCCGGCGGGCGCGCGCAGCACCTGGGGCGACTCGCCCGGTGGGGCGACGCCCGCCCCGCCCCGGTACGCTGTGGTATCGTCCGGATACGGTTCTGTCAAGATCGCCCGTTCTGTACGGTTTTCCTTGTGGTAGGTGCTCGTCATGGGGTTCTCCTCGCGGTTCTCCTGACGGGGCGTCCGCGTGGCGGCTCCCGTGGGACAGCGTGTGGTCAGCGGAGTTCCCGCCCGTGAGCCGCTTAATCACGCCTGTTGGGGTGCCTGCGGCGAAGTGCCGCTTTGATCCGTGATGCGGCACTCCGCTCGTCGGCGCGCCCGCGGGCGCGGAACCGGTAGAGCGTGGCGATCGCGACCAGCAGCAGGATGGCCAGGACCAGCCACTGCGCCACGGTGAGGAGCACCCTGCCGGGGCCGCTGGCCACGTGATGCGTCAGCGGCGAGCCGCCGGCGGTGATGCCGCCGAGGATCAGCACCGCCACGAGCAGGCCGCCGAGGCTCATGACCACCGCCAGGGCGCGCAGCCGCACCGGCCCGCGGGTCTCCTCCTGCTCGACGGCGGCGCCGCGCCGAGCGACGAGGCGATGGCCCAGGAGCGCGGACGGATTCATGACGATCTCCCCTGCCGTCGTGACATGGCGGCAGATGTACCCGTCCGGCCCTGGCCAACCCACCTGCGCCCGAGATCGTCACACCGGTGTGACGGCGAGTCGGTGTTCCTCCGGAGGGTTCTCGGTGCGACTCAGTCGGTGCGCTCCTGGGGGGAGGAGTGCTCCCAGTCGGCGAGGATGGTGCGAATGCCCGTCACCAGCAGCAGCGGCCGGTCGAGCATCACGTGGTGGCCGGCCAGCGGAATCTCGATGACGGGGGCGACCCGGCCGAGCAGGTTGTACATCTGCACGCCGATGTCCGGCGTCAGCAGGCCGTGCTCGGCCCGGAACAGCGCCACCCGGCAGTGCACCTTGCGTAGCACCTCGGGCGACGGCGTCCGGTTGCCGAAGACCTTCGGGTCGAACTTCCAGGTCCAGCCGCCCTGCACCGAGCCGATCGAGCCGCGGGCGATGTGGTCGAGGATGAACGGCAACGAGCTCGGCTGCTCGGGCACGGTGCGGAACCGGGCGAGCGCGTCCGTCGCCGTCGGGTAGACCCGCAGCGGTCCGAACGCGGTCCGCTCGCGGGCGGCCCGCTCCTCGGGAGTGAACTCCTGCACGGGGGAGTCGACGACGACGATGCCGGCGACCCGATCCGGGTACTCCGCCGCCGTCGTGATCGTCACCCAGCCGCCCATGCTGTGCCCGATGACGATCGGCGGCGAGGTGACCCCGGCGTCGTCGATCACCCCGATGACCTCGGCCGCCCAGGTGCTCAGCGTGTAGTCCTCGCGGCGGTCGCTGTCACCGTGCCCGGACAGGTCCACCGCGATGACCCGGTACTCACGCGGGATCATCGGGGCGATGTGGTCCCACCACCCCGCGTGCGCGGCGCCGCCGTGGACCAGGACGATCGCCGGCAGCCCCGCCTTCCCCCAGGAGCGGTAGCTGATGCTGGCGCCCGCGACCTCGGTCTCGTGCCGCTGCGGGCGACTGTCAATGGCGGCCTCGAACCAGGCCGGTGCTTCGTCTTCCATCCCAGGTCTCTGCCGTTCGGTTCGTCGGACGGGCCGATATGGTCGCCGGCCGGGTCGGCCCGCGACATGTCCCCCCCAGATACAACACCGACCATGCCCACTTGCGGTCGTTCCAGGGCAGGTTGTCGGATGGACGATGGCGCGGCCGGGCCAGCCCGCACACCTCCGTGATGCCCACGTCGCGCCCCCGCGATCCGGCGCGACCGCGAGCGGGACGGCCCAGGTGGGGACGATCAGGTGGCCGCGGCGCGACGCTCGCGACCGCGACCCCGGCGCGGGCGGGACGGGCCCGGCGGGGTCAGAACATGAAGGTCGACGTGATGATCGCGCCCTTTCGGGAGTAGTGGGTGACGCAGTCCTGCAAGTCGAGCGGATGCGCGGGAATCACCCCGAGAATTATATCCTCCTCGCGCAGGCCGTGAAGTGACAATCCGAATCGGCACACGTACACCTTCCCTCCCTCGCCGATGAAGGTCTCTATCTGGTTATTGATGTTCTGCCCGCCCGGGAACGCCGATTCGCCGGTGTGCGGAAAGCCCCGGGTGGCCATCGTGTTCATCGCGCCCGGCCCGTGGAAATAGAGCACGGTCTCGAAGCCCTTGCGTAGTGCCCGGGTAGCCTGCAGGATCGCCACGAAACTGACGGACGACTCGTGTGCGATGCCATGGACGAGGGCCAGCCAGGACTCGCCGTCGAGGGCCTGGTAGTCGGGGAAGATCTTGGTCGAGCCGTACAGGCTGGTGCCCTGCGCCAGCGCCGGATGGGGAACCTCCGCGAGGCTGCGCCGCTCGTTGTCGGCCAGCCGTGCGTCGTCGGTCAGTGGCTCGCCGCCGACCGGCGGTTGACCGTGGCGGACTCCCCGCCGCTCGTCCTCGGTCAGATCCACGGACATGCTCCATCTTCGCCGCTCAGCACGGAATGCAGTCAAGCACCTCGCTCATTCCCGTGCGCGCGGAACGGAACGATCCCGGGCGCGTCCCGCCGCTCGGGGCCGGGGGCCTGGTCCGTGCCGGACAAGGGAACAAGAAACCCGGATAAATTGTCTGTTTCCTGATACTGAATGTGCGCCTTGGCCCTGATCCAGGGGAGTTCGCGACCGCCCGCTGGGATGCTGGCAGTGTGCGCTACGCCCTGATCGCCGACCTGCACGGTGCCTCGAAGGCCCTGCGTCGGGTGCTGGCCGCCGCGGCCCGCGCCGGCGTCGACGAGGTCGTCTGCCTCGGTGACTACCTGGAGGCGAAGGTCCCGCGCCGCCTGCACGACCCGTCGCGGCACTGGCCGCTGCCGGCCGTCGTCGATCCCGACCCGCAGCTGTGGTCGAGTCTGGCCGGCCTCCGGCTGGTCCTGGGCAACCAGGAGCAGCGCATTCGGGACCTGCTTCGACCCGAGCAGGTCCCGGCGGAGCTCGCGGCCATCCTGGCCGCCCCCGAGCGGATCCGGCTGGCGGATCTGGTCGGACTGCACGGTCACCAGATCCGATGGACGCTCGCGGGGGACGCGGCGATGCCCGGGCCCGCGCTCGCGTCCGGGGCCGGGCCCGGACGCGTCGGCGGACTGCTGGTGCCGGTCGCCGCGGACGTCCCCAGGGTCGCGGCGGTGGTCGTCGGCCACACCCACCAGGCGGCCGCCTTCGAGATCCGCTGGCCCGGCGAGGCGCCGGCGGCGGGCGCCGGGGTGGCGGCCGAGCCGGTCGTGCGCGTGCTTCCGATCGAGAGGGGCGAGCCGCTGCGGCTGCCCGCGAGCGCCGGTCCTCCTGTCGCCCGCACACTGCTGATCAACACGGGGCCGGCGCGGGGGCGGCCACAGCACTGGTTGCTCTACGACACGGAGAGTGGCGAGATTTCTTTTATGGAGATCATTCGACCGCCGAAGCAGCACCGATAAGCACGGTCAGCCACCAGATGGCAAGGGGCGAATGAGGGGACCTTGGTCCTGTCGCCTCCGACAGATGGGGGTCGTAGACTTTAGTCAGTCCCGATGGAGCTCGTACCTGCGTTCCCCCCGTACGCCAGGTGATGTGGCTTCATCGGGACTTTCTGTGTTCAGAGTTCTCCGGTCCGCATTCTGCCGCAGGTGATGCGCGGGGCCGCGCGCAACGCCCCGAAGCCCGCCGCCGCATCGTCCCGCCGCTTGCCGGGCCCGTGGCGCCGCTCACTCCGCGGGGGTGATTCCCCGCCGATGGTCGCGTGGCCATGGGCGCGCGGCTCGCCCCGTGCGGGCCGGGGCCGTCCGGTCCGCCACCACCGCGTCCGCGCACTTCCCGCCACCGTGATCAGACTGCGGTGCGGGCGTGAATCGCCCCACGGCCGTCCGTCGGCGCGCCCGCCGCGGAGGTGCGCGAGCGCGGACCCGGACGCTCGAGCGGGTGCGTTCCGGCCGCCGGCCGCCCGGTGCTCGCGGAGGGTGACGGGGTGACGCGCAGGGTGCCCGAGGCGCGACGATGCAGGTCGCCCGGCCCTGACCGTGCCGGGCGAGGCCGAACGGCACCTGCCGCGCCCGGCGTCGGGAGTGGCAGTGTGCCAGGTCACCATGCCGGCCGCCGGGCGGTTGTTCCCAGTGCTCCAGGAAGGTGACGTGACCGCTGCGTGATCACTGTCCGTTCCGGAGTGCGTGTTCCTTGGTGTCCTGGCCCATGGCCGCAGCGTTGTGCGTCGCTTTGGCGACAGGCTCGGCTACTTTCGGATAGATGTGAGATGTTTCGTAGGTAACCGCTGTGGGCCGTGACCGCGCTGCCGCCCGGGATCGCTAGCCTGTTTTGGGCATGTACCGACAAAGCCGGTCGTTACATCCGGACGAGTTGGAGGGGGCGCGGTGGCGCCGGCGGGATGCCGGCGAAATCCGGGGTCGAGGGTCGCGCGGATCGCGGCTACCGAGGAGTTCCGCGACGTGACGTGGGCGGGGTGCGGACTTCCGTGATCCCACATTGCGGCTGGGCCGCGGTGGTGGGTGACCGGGGGGTAGGCGTCGGCTCGCCGTTGCGCGGCGGAGGCCCGGACACAGTGCCCGCTCACGCGGATAACTCGGAAGGTAGGGGTGAACAGGTGCATGTCCCCGCGGCGCGCATCGTCTTCTCACCGGAGGATCGCGCGGAGATCGCGTCGGCCACGACCGAGATCCTTTCCACCGGTGCGATGACCCTGGCCGCGCACACCAAGGATTTCGAGGCCGCATTCGCCGCGGCTCACTCGGCACCGTTCGCGGTCGCCGTGAGCAGCGGTACGGCCGCCCTGGAGATCATTCTTCGCAGTCTGGACGTTCAGGGTGCGGATGTCGTCGTTCCCACCAACACATTCGCGGCGACCGCGTTCGCCGTTCTGCGGGCCGGAGCCACTCCGGTGTTCGCGGATGTGAATCCGGACACCCTCGCGTTGTCGGCCGCCACCGTCGAGGCGGCCCTCACCCCCCGCACGCGGGCGGTCGTGCTCGTCCATATCGGCGGCCTGATTCCCCCGGACGTCGGAGAACTCGCGCGCCTGTGTACGGACCGGGGCCTCGCCCTGGTCGAGGACGCGGCCCACGCCCATGGCTGCCGGCATGGCGGCACGGCCGCCGGCTCGTTCGGCATCGCGGGCTCCTTCTCCTTCTACCCGACGAAATTGATCACAAGTGGCGAAGGCGGTATGATCGTCACCGCTGACGAGGCCATCCACGAGGCCGCGCTTGTCTACCGGGACCAGGGCAAGGCGGGCTTCCTCGGCAACACCCACATCCGCCAGGGCTACGCCTGGCGCCTGAGCGAGATGCACGCGGTCACGGGCAAGGTGCACCTGCGCCATCTGGACGAGTTTCTCGCGAGGCGCGCCGCGGTCGCCGCCCGCTACGACGACGCGCTCGACGCTCTCGACGGCGTGAGCCGGCTGCGACTGCCCGCGGGCGACGTCTGCAACTACTACAAGTACATCGTCCTGCCCCGCCCGGGCATCGACCGGGCCCGTCTGAAGAAGGAGCTCAAGGAGCGGTATGGCGTCTCCCTCAGCGGCGAGGTCTACGAGGCGCCGCTGCACCAGCAGCCGGTCTTCAGCGACTACGCGGGCCGCTCGCTGCCCGTCGCGGAGGACATCTGCGCCCGGCACGTCTGCCTGCCGCTGCACTCCGACATGACCGACGCCGAGGCCGACCACGTGACCACCTCCTTCGCCGCCGCGCTGGCGAGCCTGGACCTGGACAGGTGAGCATGAAGATCGCTGTTACCGGAGGATCCGGGTTCATCGGCAGTCACGTCGTCGACCGGCTCCTCGACGCGGGCCACGAGGTCGTCTCCCTCGACGTCGACACGCGGCCGAGCGACCCGCGGGCGACCAGCCTCGCCGTCGACGTGCTCGACCTGCCGGGGCTGACCGCGGCGCTGCGGGGCGTCCAGGCCGTCTTCCACATCGCGGGCATGTCCAACGTGGACTTCGCCTATGCCGACCCGGCGCGCACGGTGCGCCTCAACGTCGAGGGCACCGGCAACGTCTGCGAGGCGGCCCGGCAGGCCGGCGTCGGCCGGGTGCTGTTCGCCAGCACCGTCTGGGTCTACGGCGCGGTCGGCGAGCGGGCCGACCCCACGCCGCTCACCGAGGACGCCGAGATCACCCTGGGCCGCGCCGGACACGTCTACACCTCGACGAAGCTCGCCGCCGAGCTGCTGCTGCACAGCTACCAGCAGACCTACGGCCTGCCGTACACGATCCTGCGCTACGGCATCCCGTACGGCCCGGGCATGCGCGACGAGCTGGTGCTGGCCCGCTTCGTCCGCAAGGCGCTGGGCGGGGAGTCGCTCACGGTCGCCGGCGACGGCCAGCAGTTCCGCAACTACGTGTTCGTCCGCGACCTCGCCGACGCCCACGTGCTGGCCCTGCGGCCGGAGGCGGAGAACACCACCCTCGCGCTGGAGGGGGCCGAGGCGGTCAGCGTGCTGGAGATGGCCCAGGCCGTCTGCCGGTACTTCCCCGGGACGGCGATCGAGCACGTGCCGGCCCGGCCGGGCGACTTCCGGGGCCGGGAGGTCTCGGCGCGCCGCGCGCTGGACCTGCTCGGCTGGCGGCCCACCACCCCGTTCTCCGACGGGGTCCGGCAGTACATCGACTGGTACCTGGCGAACCGGCGGCCTCCGGCGCAGGCCGTCAAGCCCGCCGACGACCTCGACGTCACCACGGCGTCGTCGGAGTAGTTCATGGCGCAGATCGGCGGTGTGACGGTGAGCGAACCATCCGAGGGCGGCGGCCCGGCCCAGGCCGGGAACCGAACGACGGCACAGGCAGGGGGACCGGTGGTGGCAGGCGGGCCCGACGGCGGCGTCGCGCCGCCGCGGGCCTCGACCCGGCGCGGGTCGGCGCTGCTGCTGTCCGGCTCGCTGGGCATGGGGCACGACGTGATGGCCGAGGCGTGCGCGGACTCGCTCGGCCGGCGCGGGTTCACCGCCCGCACGGCGGACAGCCTGCGCATGCTCGGCGGTCGCAACGGCGCCCGCGGGGAGAAGGTCTTCCGCGGGATGATCGCCGTGCCCGGCCTGTACGACGCGGTGCACTTCTCCCAGATGCGCACCGGCGGTCGGCTGGCCCGGATGATCGAGCGCACGTCGAGCAAGTACGTCGTGCCGGCGCTGCGTGAGGAGCTCACCGCCACACCGACCGATCTCGTCATCTCCATCTTCGCCACCGGGGCCGCGGCGACCAGCCGGGTCAAGCCGGAGTTCCCCGGCCTCGTGACGGCGGTGTTCTCCACCGACTGCTGCGTGCACCGGCTGTGGGTGCACGAGAACACCGACCTCTTCCTGGTCACCTCGCAGACCGCCGCCCGCTACGTGCGGCGGTTCGCGCCGAACGCCCTCGTCTCCGTCGTCCCGACGCCAGTGCGCGAGCCGTTCTACGACCCGCCGACCCAGGAGGAGGCGCGCGCCGCCCTCGGCATCCCCGCCGACGCGCCGTGCGTGCTGCTCATGTCCGGCTCCTGGGGGCTCGGGCCGCTGGTCGAGGGCGCGGCGGCCATGGCGGCGGCCGGCATCTACGTGCTCGCCGTCGCCGGGCGCAACCGGCAGCTCGCCGCGAAGCTGACCGCGCTGGCCGAGCGGCAGCACAAGGTGATCCCGTTCGGGTTCACCGACCGGGTGCCGACCCTGATGGCGGCCAGCGACCTGGTCGTCACCTCGTCCGGGGACACCTGCAGCGAGGCCCGGGTGATCGGCCGCGATCTGCTGCTCATCGACGTCGTGCCCGGTCACGGGCGGGACAACCTGCAGAAGGAGCTCGAGCGCGGGCATGCCGAGGTGACCAACACCGACCCCGTGTCGCTGACCCGCTCGGCGCTGGCCTGCCTCGACCGGGTCAAGCCTCCGTCGGACCGGGTGGCGATCGGGCCGCAGGCTTGGGAGCAGGCATTCGGCGCCGCGCTCGCGCAGATCGGGTTCGGCGCCCACTGGTGAACCACGACATCGCCGCGCGCTGCCCGCCTGGCCCGGGATGCTCCGCGCGTCCGCCGGTGTTGACTCGCTTTAGTGTCGTTGTCACCGGCCGGGATCCCGGCCGCCGGCCTCGGACGGGGCGGATGACGCGTGCGCAGGGGTGGGTCGACGCTGGGATGAACGAGACGACGCGAGTGCGGTCGACGTGAGCAGGGCACTGCTGGTCGGCCTGCCGACCGCGATGGTGTCCGCGGGGCTCTACGGAGTGGCGCCGCTGGTGCAGGCGCGGGCCGCGCGTCGTGAGGAGGAGAGCGCCGGGCTCGGGCTCGGGCTGCTGGCCCACCTGGTGATGCGGCCGCTGTGGCTGCTCGGCCTGGGTGTCGAGGCGGCCTCGTTCCTGCTGGAGGTCTACGCGTTGTCGGTCGCGCCGGTCGCGATGGTCGCGCCGGTGATGGCCCTGGACATGATCGTGTTCACCCTGCTGGCGCAGCGGGTGCTCGGCGAGCGGATCAGCCGGTTCGGGTGGTCGGGCGTGGCCTCGATGGTCGCCGGCGTCGGGCTGCTCGCCTTCGCCTTCGCCGGGCGGGCCGAGGTCGGCTCGGCGGCCAGCAACAATGACCTGTTCGCGTTCCTCGTGCTCGGACTGGTGTTCGCGCTGCTGTGCGCCTTCGTCGCCAACGCCGCCGCGGGCCGGGACGCGGTGACCGGGGCGGCGCTCGGGTTCGGCGCGTCGGCCGGCGTCTGCTACGCCATCGCCACCCTGGCGACCCGGCAGATCGGCCTGGCGGTCAACGAGCGGCGGGAGGGGCACTCGACCCTCGTCGACCTGCTCACCACGCCGACCCCGTACGTGCTGGTGCTCTTCTCCGTGCTGGCGCTCGGCCTGCAGCAGCGCGGGCTGCAGGGACGTGCCGCGGTGATCGCCTTTCCGGTCACCAGCGGGGTGTCCGCCTTCCTGCCCGTGACGCTCGGACTCACCCTGTTCGACGAGCCGGCGCCGGACGGCGGCCAGCGGTTCGCCTTCGTCATCGCGATGGTGATGGTCGCCGCCGGGATCGCCGCGCTCGGCCGGGACCGGATGGCCGCCAACCGCTCGGTGGACGAGCTGGAGGCCGCCGCGTCGGCGCCGTCCGCCCGGGCCAGGGCAGGCGGTGTCGGCGGGGACGACTCCGCCGCCATGGACTCCGCCGCCATGGACTCCGCCGCCATGGACTCCGCCGCCATGGACGCCGCCGGTCCGTCGGCCGGCTCGGGTCTCTCGGAGGGCTCCGGTGCCGGGAGCGGCTCCGGGAGTGGCTTGGGCGCTGGGAACGGCTCCGGTGTGGGGAACGGCTCCGCTGCCGAGAACGGTGCCGGAAGCGGTGCCGGCTCGCTGGATGGTGCTGGCGGGCCGGGCGGGCGGCCTGTTCCCAGTGAGGCGCCGGACTGGGCGCGTCGTGGCTCCGGCGAGGCGTGGAACCCGTCGCGTGGTGAAGGTGGACAGAGCCCCGCGCTGCGCGAGTTCGGCTGAGCCGACGCACCGTACGGCGGGTCGATCCGCCAATGGGGCGAACCCGGCCGAAGGCATACTCCCGATTACGGGGATGACAAGATCTCGAACTGATAGTGACTTGACATGTGCTTTCGGTGAGATAGTCGTCGTGGCCGGCCGCCCGGGTTCACCCCCCGATCGCCCGGGCGCCCGGCCGTCTCAACCTCTCCCGGCCCGCACTCCCGCGGGTCACGCGCTCTCGCCGCCTCGCCTCTCTGTGAGGCACCCGAAAGCGATCGTGGTCGGCGCGCTGGGCCGCGTCGTGAGTTGTGGCTCGGCCTTCTGGTAGACGCCGGCACCAGCGAATGATCATGGATTCGGGCGCGCGGTGGGGCGCAGCATCGCCGGGTGCAGCACGCCCGCGTCGCCCCGGCGGTACAGCTCCGCGGGGCGGCCGCCGTCGCGGGTGGTGAAGCGGCCGGTCGGGACGAGGAAGCCGGCCGTGCCCGTCACCTTGCGGTGGAAGTTGCGGGGGTCCAACCGGCCGCCCCAGACCAGCTCGTAGATCCGCCGCAGCTCCGCGACGGTGAACTCCGGCTCGCAGAACGCCGTCGCCACCGCGCTGTACTCGAACTTCGCGCGGGCCCGTTCCAGACCGTCCCCGAGGATCGCCTGGTGGTCGAACGCCAGGCCGGGCGGGTCGCCGGCGCCGGCCACCGGCGCCCAGCGGCTCGCGGCGGCGTCGGTGCCGGCGACCGGGGCCTGGGAGAGGGGCGCCAGCGCGAGGAAGGCCACCGTGACGACCCGCCCGCGCGGGTCGCGGGCGGGCGCGCCGTAGGTCGCGAGCTGTTCGAGGTGCGCGGGGCGGCGGCGCACACCGGTCTCCTCGGCGAGCTCGCGCACGGCGGCCTCGGCGAGGTCCTCCTGCGGGCGGACGAACCCGCCGGGCAGCGCCCACCGGCCGCGGAACGGCTCGATCCCGCGCCGGACCAGCAGCACGCAGAGCTGGTCGTCGCGGACCGTCAGCAGCACGAGGTCGACGCTGAGCGCGATCGGGACGACGTCGACAGGCAGGCCGGGGCTCGCCGCGACGGCCGCCGGGACGCTTCGGGATCGCATGGCAGGACCATATCTCGTCACCTTGACGAAAACGGGTGAGCCGGTTTATCGTCATGTCGACGATAAGGGAGGCTGTCACGGCGGACATCAGTCGTGTCCCGTTCCTGTGCCACCTGCGAGGCCGGCCGACGGCGTACATCCGGCACCAGCGGGGCGCCCAGGTCGCCCACGAGGGGGTCGGCCTGGTCTTCTGGTACCGGCCGCGCACCGCGGTGATCAGCGAGGTACCGGTCGACGACCGTGAGCTCGCGGTGCTCTTCCACGCCCGCACGTCGGACTTCCAGGACGTCGCCGTGCAGGCCACCGTCACGTACCGGATCGCCGATCCCCCGCTCGCGGCCGCCCGTCTCGACTTCGGCATCGACCCGGAGCTCGGCACCTGGCGGGAGAAGCCGCTCGACCAGCTCGCCGGGATGATCACCGAGACGGCCCAGCAGTACGCCTCGGACCTGCTCGCCCGCACCCCGCTGACCACGGCGCTCGCCGAGGGCATGCCGGTCATCCGCCAGCGTGTCACCGACGGGCTGCGGTCGGACGCCCGCCTCGGGCAGACCGGCGTCGCCGTGGTCGGCGTGCGGGTGGTCGCGGTCCGCCCGGCGCCCGACGTCGAGAAGGCGCTGTGCACGCCGACGCGGGAGCAGATCCAGACCGAGGCCGACCGCGCCACCTACGGCCGGCGCGCGCTCGCCGTCGAGCAGGAGCGGCGGATCGCCGAGAACGAGCTGCAGAGCAAGATCGAGCTGGCCGCGCGCGCCGAGCGGCTGGTGACCCAGGAGGGTGCCAACGAGCAGCGCCGGATGACCGAGCAGGCCGCCGCGGCCCGCATCACCGCCGAGGCCGAGGCACAGCGCGCCGAGACCGCCGCCCGTGCGCAGGCCGGGCGGGTCCGGGTCGAGGCGGCCGCGCGGGCCGAGGCGCTGCGCCTCGTCGGGCAGGCCGAGGCGGACGCGGAGGCCGCCCGGGTCGCCGCCGTCACCGGACTGGACACCTCGGCCGTCATCGCCCTGGCCGTGCGCGACCTCGCCGACCACCTGCCGGCGATCGGCGCGCTCACCATCACCCCCGACATGGTCACCGAGACGCTCGCCCGGCTCGCACGCGCCGGCGTGGGCAACGCGGGAGCGGGGGCGGGGGCGGACCGGTGAGCCTCGCTCCCAGGGCGGTCCTGGTGTACCGGCGCACCGAGTACTCCGAGCTGCTCGCCCGGCACGGTACGCCCGGTCAGGCGGGGTTCTTCCTGCGCAGTCGCGGGCGGAACCTCGCCGAGGTGGCCGGCGTGCGCGACGCCACCGAGGCCGCCCGCCGAGCGGTGGCGGCGGCGATTCCGCCGCACTGGCGCCGCGGCGAGGTGGAGCGCTCCGACCTCGACCGCTTCCTGTTCGCCCCCGACGACGTGGTGATCTGCGTCGGCCAGGACGGACTGGTCGCGAACGTCGCGAAGTACCTCGACGGGCAGCCGGTGCTCGGCGTCAACGCCGACCCGGCGCGCAACCCCGGCGTGCTCGTGCGGCACACCCCGGACGAGGCGGCCGCCGCGCTGCGCACGGTCGACCGATGGCAGCCACGCCGGCTGACGATGGTGGAGGCCTGTTCCGACGACGGCCAGCGGCTCGTCGCGCTCAACGAGCTCTACATCGGCGACGCCGGCCATCAGACCGCCCGGTACGTCCTACGGGTGCCGGCGGGCGGCGCCGACACGGGTGGGGTGGCGCCGACGGCCGAGCGGCAGGCGTCGTCGGGGCTGCTGGTGGGCACCGGCACCGGGGCGACGGGCTGGTGCCGGTCGGTCTGGGCGCAGCGGCACAGCGAGCTCGAGCTGCCGGCGCCGACGGCGGGGGCGCTCGTGTGGTTTGTCCGCGAGGCGTGGCCCTCGCCCGCCACCGGCACGTCCCGCACCGAGGGGCGTCTCACCGGCGAGACACGGCTGGAGGTGGTGGTCGAGGCGGATCGGATGGTGGTGTTCGGGGATGGCATCGAGGCGGACGCGATCGGGCTGTCGTGGGGGCAGCGGGTGACCGTCGGCGTCGCCGACCGCCGGCTGCTTCTCGTCTGACCGGCGCGTGGCGGTGCCGTGGCCCGCGCCGCGGCGACGCGCGCTCAGCCGCAACGGCGGGCGCGGCGGACGGGCTGACTGTTCGCCTGCCGGCCCGGGCGGCGCACGGCGCCGAGCGCGGACGGGCCGGCCGGTGGGCGGCGCCGTCCGCGGGGCCTCGGGTAGGTGATCATACTCCGAAACGTTCGATGGCCTTGCGGACCCGGAGGTTCGCCTGGGCGAAACTGATCTTCCCGTCCACGTACGCCGACAGGGCCGCGCGCCGGACGCGCTCGACGCGCTGATCGTCGATCGGGGTGTTCAGCAGGTTGGTCGTGGCGGTGGCCACGGCGATCACCTCCCGGTGGCAGGGGAACAGGACGGTGCTACTCGCGAGAACCACGCTTGACGGTCCATCCGCGGCGGCGGGGGTGCCGGGGGTGTCGAGGCCCCGGTGAATCCCACGGATGGGATCGACCGCGAGCTGGTCAACAGGGGGTCCGCGGGGTGGCCGCGGCGGCGGGGGCCTACCAGCTAGGACGGGGAGGCGACGGCCGCCGGGCCGGCGAGACCGGCCCGATGCTCGCCCGCCGGCACACGACGCCAGGCGGGTACGAGGGCCGGGGATGTCCGCCCGGCCGGATGAGAGCCGCCCGGCACGCGCCGCGATGCGGCGTGGCGGAGCGGGACATTGCGGCACTGCGCGCGGGTAGCCGCACCATCAGAAGTGATCACAACGACTGCCCTCCTCCGCGATTTGGGCGGGCATTCAAGGCCCGCATGGCCCGTCCAGTGGGCGAAGGTGGCCGGGCGGCGCGGCGGCGCGGCCACGGGCCGGGATCTGCTGGCTCCCAGCACACCTCGCGCAAGCTGACCCTGCGCGACGGTGCGCCCGGATGCGACATCCCGAGCATGCCGTGACCACAACGGCGCGAACACCTGAACAACGAGGACCGACTGAACATCTACAAGAGTGCGTGACGGGCGGGCGTTGCGCAAGAGCCAACCGGCACGTGCTTGTGGAGCGGGTGCCGGGGTGGAACGGGACGCTGGACCCGGCGGCCATCGGGAACGCCATCGTTGATCCACTCGTCTCGCGGCGCGCGAGGCGGGAGAGGCGTTCGGCCGCCCGCCCGGCCGCCTGATGGGGCGGCGACCGGGCCGGAAAGGGCGGGCCGGACGGGGGATCAGGTCATGCGGACCCTGTCCCGGTCGAACTCCCCGTCGCGGGCACCGGCGAGGAAGGCGTCCCACTCGGCGCCGGTGAACGCGAGCACGGGGCCCGCCGGGTGCTTGGAGTCGCGCACCGCGATTCCCTCTCCCAGCGGCGCGACCTCCACGCACATACCACCGGCCCCGTTGCTGTAGCTGCTCCGGCGCCAGGCCAGCTCGGCGGGATCGCGCGGATCGGGCTTCGCAATTCTGGTCATCTCAGTTCCTTAGCCACCGAAAGTATCATCCTGACGGACTCCTCCGGCCGCAGCGCGGCGGCCAGCAGATGATCCATCTTCAACTTATAGCGTCGGACATCGGTGGCGCGCTCTATGTACAGGCTGCCGGCGGCTTCCTCTATATAGACCACTTCGTGGTCTTCCGAGTTCGGGAACCCGAGTATGGAGAAGGCACTGCCGAGCCCGGCGTGGGCCCCCACGCTGAACGGGATCACCTGAATGGTGACGTTCGGGAGTTCGGACTGTTTCGCGACGAACTCGAGCTGCGCACGCATCACCGCGGGCCCGCCGATCTCGCGGCGCAGCACCGCCTCGTCCAGAATGACCCACAGGCGGGGATGATCAGGCGTGGTGAGCCGCCGCTGCCGGTCCATCCGCAGCGCGATCTTGCGCTCGATCTCCTCGTCGCCGATGTCCGCGGCGTCGGCGCGGATGACGTGGCGGGCGTAGTCGCTGGTCTGCAGCAGGCCATGCACGAGCTGGGACTCGTACACCTGGATCGACGCGGCGTCACCCTCGAGCCCGATGTAGATCTCGAACCAGGTCGGTACCACATCGTGGTATGAGTGCCACCAGCCGTGGCGGCGCGACTCGCGGGCCAGCGCCATCAGCGCGTCGCGGCGCTCGCCGTCGGCCACGCCGTACAGGCCGAGCAGGTCCGTCACGTCCCGGGTGCGCAGCGGCACCCTGCCGTTCTCCATCCGGCTGACCTTCGAGACGGAGCAGCGCAGGACCTGACAGACGTCCTCGACGGAGACGCCGGCCGCCTCCCGCAGGCGCCGGAGCTCGGCGCCCAGGCGTCGTCGTCGCACGGTCGGACCGCCACTCGTGGCCATGGTTCGTCCCTCGGTCGGTTCGGAGTGTTGGACGCATCCTGCCACTGGATCGCCACTCCTCATCCACAGTGTGCGGCTCTGGGTAGTTGCACTCTTACAGAAGCCGATGCAGATGCGACGGGTGGGGGCGCTTTTGCCTGCCTCACCTCACCATGAGTGGCGAAGTCGAGTCTCTGGGTGAGAGTTTGGGCGGGGGACGGTCCACGAGGAGCGGTTGATGGCGATCAGACGGGGCATGCCGAGCGGCCCGTCCGACCGTGCCCGCCCGCGCCGCGCGGCGACCGACCGCCCTTCCCCGTGCCCGCCCGCCCGAGGGGACCGCCCGGATCGTCGGTGGCGTCGCCGGCGCGGCCGGGTGCCCCGGCGCCGGCCCCGGGCGGTCGCGGGCCGATCTCCCCCCGAGGTCGGCCCAGTCCCGGGACGGGCGGCGCTGGCGCGGTCGCAACCGAGTTATCAGGGCAGTAATGGCTGAAAGGCGCGACAATGGCGACTCGCCGATTTCAGGTCTACGACGGGGACGGTGAGCTGGTGGCCACCTTTCCGGAATGGGAGGCGGCCCACTCCTGGGCACACCGCCGGGCCGCGGAGCCGGCCGCCCGGAATCCGGTGCAGATAGAGGACCGGGTGGAGCGGCGGACCTGGACGATCGACACCGACCAGTGCCGGATGACGGTATGGCGCCGCCGCGTGGAATACGGGTACTGCGGCCGGACGGACGCCCACCCGGCGCCGGACGCGCGCAGGCCGGCCTACCTCTCCTGATCCGCCGGCGGAATTCCGGCCGGACGGAGCTCGCCGCCGGTCTCGTCCCGGACGTTCGCCGGTTGGCCGACGCCCGCGCGCAGCGTCTCGAAGATCGCGACCCCCTGGCCGACGAGGCCACTGGCGATCTCCCCGATGCCGTCCGCGCCGTTGAGGACCGTGACATTCGCGCCGGCGAGCCCGGCCGCCGCCTGCCGGACGATCTCCGGCAGCTGGTCGATGAGCATCCGGTCGAGGGCCACCCGGTTGTGGGACGCGGCCGCCTCGGCCTGGACGCGGATCTTCTCGGCCTCGGCGAGCGCGAGGACGCGGACCTGTTCGGCCTGGGCCTGCGCGGGCCTGACCACCTCGGTGACGAGCTGCTGCTGACGCAGTTCGGCCTCCTGCTCGGCGAGCTGCGTGCGCGCCTCGACGACGGCCCGCTGGGCCTGCGCCTCGGCCAGCGGGCCGGCCTGCCCGGCCTCGGCCTGGGCACGCTCGATCTCGGCCCGGTACTGCGCCTGCACGACCGCGGTCTGGCGGGCGTACTCGGCCTGTGCCCGCTGGGAGCGTTGCTCGGCCTCGGCGGCGGCCTGGTTCGCCTCCGCCTGGGCGACCTGCGCCTGGCGCTGGATGGCCGCGTTGTGCGGCGCGGCGATCGCCGCGATGTAACCGAGCCGGCCGTCGTCGATGGACTGGATCTGCAGCGCGTCGATGGTCAGCCCGATGCGGGCCATCTCCTCCTTGGAGCCGTCGAGCACCTCGGTGGCGAGCTTCTGCCGATCCCGGATGATCTGCTCGACCGTCATCGAGCCGATGATCGAGCGAAGGTGCCCGGAGAAGATCCGCCCGGTCAGTATCTCCATCTGCGCCTGGTCGGACAGGAAGCGCTGCCCCGCGTTGACGATGCTCTCCTGGTCGTTGCCGACCTTGAATGCGATGACGGCTCGCACGTTGAGCGAGATGCCCTGATGGGTCACGCAGGTCTCCTGTACCTCCGCCTCGCGCATGGCGAGCTTCAGGAAGCGCACCTTGCGGAAGAACGGCAGGATGAAGGAGCCGTGGCCGGTGACGACCTTGAAGGGCATTCCGCTGCGACTCTTGCCACCGGAGATGAGCATCGCCTCGTCCGGGGATGGAACACGGTAACCGAACACGACCGCGCGCCTTTCGTCAGAGATCGCCGCCGAAGACGGCGGCGGGATTCAGCCACGGCACCACCTCGACGGTCCGCGGCCCGGCCGACCCGACAACCAGGACAGACGCCCCCCTGGGCAGCGGGGTGTCGGACTGCGCCAGGAAGGTCTCGATCCCCCCGCGGATCCGAACCGCCACCTCACCTGGGCCGTTCTCGCCCCGGGTGGCGACGGTGAGGACACCGACGCGACCGATGACGGCCGGGTCGCCCACCATCAGGTCCCCCTCCTGTGGCAGGTAGCGGGCGCGGAAGGCCGGAATCGAGTGGTCGATGCAGGCGAGAATGAGAGTACAAGTCGTGCTCGTCCGGATCAGGCGGTCGGCCTGTCTGCTTCCCGATTGACCCGCGGCGGCGAGAAGAGCTCGGCCGGCCCTGATCCCGGCGGCCCGGGCACCGCGTGCCGACGCCGTCGGCGTACGGCGGAACACCCGCTGGCTCGAACGTCCGGTGGCGCTGTACGGTGACGCGGTCAGCGTACGGTCGTCCCTGAGGAGGTGAGCCCGATTACCGCGGTATCAGGGCGGGCGCCCACCTCGCGCGATCATCTGGGGTCTGACCGGGCCCGGTGATCGCCGAAGGCGCCCATCGGCGTCTCCGGAAGGTCAACCGTGTCCTCGTTCGCGTCCTCCGCGTCATTCCCCGCACCCGATTCCTCGCCTGACTCCTCACCAGGTCCCACACCCGAGGTCGCGCCGGCTCACGAGCCGGGCGTGGTCGTCCGCCGGCTGCGCGCCGCCGGGTGCGTCTTCGCCGAGGAGGAGGCCGCTCTGCTCGTCGGCGCCGCCCGCGGCCCGGCCGAGCTCGCCGCGATGGTGCGCCGGCGGGTCGCCGGCCAGCCGCTGGAGCACATCCTGGGCTGGGTCTGGTTTCACGGTCTGCGGATCCAGGTCGACGTGGGGGTCTTCGTACCCCGCCGCCGTACCGAGCACCTGGTCCGCCTGGCACTTGATCGACTCGATGCCGGTGCGGGAACCGATCCTGATATCGGCGTCGGCGCGGGCGTGGGCGATCGGGACGGTGCGCGCAAGCGGGAACCGGTCCGGGGGACGGGCGCTGTCGTGGTCGACCTGTGCTGCGGCTCGGGTGCGGTCGCGGCCGCGATCGTGGCCGCCCTGCCCGCTGCCGAGGTGCACGCGGCCGACGTCGAACCCGCCGCGGTGCGCTGCGCCCGGCGCAACCTGCCCGCGCGGGCCGGCCGCGTGCACGAGGGCGACCTGTACGCCGCGCTGCCCACCGGCCTGCGGGGACGGGTGGACGTCCTGATCGCGAACGCGCCGTACGTGCCGACGAACGCGATCGGCCTGATGCCGCCCGAGGCACGCGAGCACGAGCCTCGGATCGCTCTCGACGGCGGTCCGGACGGCCTCGCCGTGCTGCGCCGGGTGGTGGCCGAGGCGCCGCGGTGGCTCGCGCCGGGCGGCTGCGTGCTGCTGGAGACCAGCGGCGGCCAGGCGGGGACGCTGCTCGACGCCGCCGGTCGGTTCGGTCTGACCGGTCGCGTGGTCACCTCCGCCGAGCTGGACGCCACCGTCGTCGTCGCGTCCCGTCCCCGGCCGCCGACGCGCTAGCTCGGGGAGGTGGCACCGGCGGGTCGGGTGGTCCGCGGGGCCAGCGGCAGGCCGCCGGGGGCCAGCCGGCTGCCCACCCAGCCCGCGGCTGCCGCCGCCGGCCACAGCCGGGTCGCGGCGTTACGCGCCCGGATGCCGGTCCACGTCGCCGGAATGAGCAGGTGGGAGGCCTGGTCGACGCCGCGGTGACGGCGGTCGACCAGCCGACGGTGCCTGCCCTCATACCGGCGTAGCGCCGCGCGATGGTCGTTCGGGGTCGCGGCCAGCTCCTCGGCGAGGGCGAACGCGCCCGCCATCGCCAGCGAGGAACCGTCGCCGAACAGGGACACGCAGCAGGCGGCGTCGCCGACCAGCGTCACCCGCCCGCTCGACCAGCTCGGCATCTGCACCTGGCTCACCGCGTCGAAGTACAGGTCCTCGGCGGCGTAGGCCCGCGCCAGCAGCTCCGGCGTGCGCCAGGAACCGGTGCCGAAGGCGGCGGCGAGCAGGAGACGGTGCTGCTCGATGTCGCGATGGTTGAAGTCCGCGAGTTCCGGCCGGCGGAAGGCGAAGAAGGCGGTCTGCCCGTCGGACGTCGGATGCAGCGCGACGGCCCGGCCCGGCGTGTTGTGCATGACCACCTCGCGCTCGTGATGCGCCGCGGGGCCGGCGAACGGCACCGTCGCCAGATACAGGCCGAGATGACGGGCGTAGTTGCGTTCCGGGCCGAAGGCGAGGCCGCGCACCGCCGAGTGCAGCCCGTCGGCGCCGACGACGAGGTCGAACCGGCGCGGCCGGCCGTGTTCGAACGTCACCTCCACGCCGTTGTCGTCCTGCGCGATCCCCGCGACGGAGTCGCCGAAGACGAACTCGGCGTGGTCGGCGCTGGCCTCCTGCAGGATCGCGGCGAGCGCGCCGCGGGGCAGCTCGACGTCCTGCCCGCCGGTGGACCGGGCGAGTGCCCGCAGGTTGATCCGGCCGACGGTGTTGCCGGCCGCGTCGACGAACCGCATGCCGGAGACGTTTGTGCGGGCCGCCCGCAGCCGCGCCGTGATCCCCATCCGCTCGGCGACCCGCAGGGCCTGCCCGCGCACGTCCACCGGGTTGCCACTGGCGCGTTGCCACAGCCCGCGCTCGACGACCGTCGGCCGGAATCCGTGCCACGCCAGCCAGTAGGCGAGCGTCGTCCCGGCGATGCCCGCGCCGGACACCAGCACCGTGCGGTTGCTCACGCGTCCTCCGCAGGTCGATACAGATCGGAAAAGTCAGCGTACGACCCGTTATCAATGCTGATCAAAGAACGATCTGCCGGTGTGATGAACGTCGGCCGGGGGCGCGGCGAATGGTTCGCCGTGCGTGGGGATTCCGCTTGACGGTCTGTTGGCCCGGGGCGAGGGTCGAAGGACGCGCCGGGATGGTCCGGCGGTGTCGGGACTGCCGGGGAGGCGCATCATGCCACGAACCGTTCTGGTACCAGACGCGGTGCATCCGATCACGATCGAGCCGACGGGCCGGCGCGTCGTGGTCCGGGTCGGCGCTCATGTCGTCGCCGACACCTGCGCGGCTCTCACTCTGCGTGAGGCCAGCTACCCGCCCGTCCACTACCTGCCGCTCGCCGACGTCGACGCCAGCGTCCTGCGCCCGAGCGACACCTCGAGCTACTGCCCCTACAAGGGAGAGGCGAACTACCACACCGTCGAGACACCCGACGGCGTCCGGCTCGACGACCTGATCTGGGGCTACGAGCAGCCCTACCCGGCCGTCGCCGCCATCGCCGGCCATGTCGCCTTCTACCCCGACCGCGTCACCATCACCGTCACCGACCCAGCCTCCTGAGTCCGTCGCCGGGCACGGCGAGGAGCTGCCTGCGGCGCCGGTCTCAGGGGTGCTGGTGACAGATCGCTGTCGATCTGCGGGAGGCGTGGACCAGGCCGTATCTGGGCGGCCGTCTCATGTCAGGGCCGCGACGTGGTCGAGGGCGTGGCGCAGGTGGCGGCCGAGGGCGGCGCTGCCGGTATGGCCGGAGTCGGGGACGGCGATGAGCTCGGCGTCCGTCCAGGCATACGCGAGTTCCTCGGCCGTCCGAATGGGCGCGGACAGGTTCTGACTGCCGTGGATCAGCACCCCGGGAATACCGGCCAGGCGGTTCGCCTCACGCAGCAGAACGCCCTCGTCGAGCCAGGCGCCGTGGGAGAAGTAGTGCGCGCAGATCCGGGTCAGCGCCAGACGGGCCCGCGCCGGTCGGCCGCCGTACGCGCCAGGCCGCCCGTTCGATTCCTGGGAGATCACCGCGTCCTCCCAGGCGCACCAGGCGTCGGCGGCCCTCGCCCGCACCGCCGGATCCGGGTCGTTCAGCAGCCGCGCGTACCCGCCGACGAGGCGCAGGCCGGCGCCGGCACCATTCTCGGCGCGGTCGGCGGCCGGTAGCGCGGCGCGGAATCGCTCCCATTCGGTACGGAAATGCCGGGCGACGCCGTGGTAGAGCCAGTCGATCTCCGAGCGGCGGGTCGTGGTCACGCCGACCAGCACGATTCCCGTCACCCGGGACGGATGCCGCTGGGCGTAGGCGAGGGCGAGTGTCGACCCCCACGACGAGCCGTACAACACCCACGTGTCGACGCCGAGGTGCCGGCGCAGCCGCTCCATGTCCGCCAGCAGGTACGCGGTGGTGTTGTGCCGTAGCTCGGTGTCATGGTCGCCGGCGTGCGGGGTGCTGCGACCACAGCCGCGCTGATCGAACAGGATCACGCGATAGCGCCGCGGGTCGAACCAACGACGGACGCCCGCCGAGCATCCCGACCCCGGCCCCCCGTGGACGACGAGCGCGGGCCATCCGTCCGGGTTGCCGCACGCCTCCCAGTACACGAGATCACCATCACCGACGTCGAGAAACCCCGACGCGTACGGCTCGATCGCCGGATATCGCGCGTCCACTCGTCCATTGTCCCGGCACCGGCGGGGCGGGAGCCCGGGTTGCGGGGCGACCTAGGTTGCGTCCTGGGTTGCGATCTTTCCGGGTGTTGTCGCGACCGTTCACGGCAGCCCGTGTCGCATAATCTGGGCAAAACGGACGGGAAGTCGCGAATTCGCGACACGGTACCGCTGCCCCCCGCGCATACTTCCCACCCGCGGGACCTGGCGGTGGGGTAGGCGAAGGAGAGGACGGCGGAATGGGCGCCAGCGTGGTGGAACAGCGGGGTTTCCCGGTGCGGTTCGGATGGGGCGCGGAGGATCTGGCCGTGCTCACGCCGGTGAGCGACGCCGTGGTCATCGTTGACGTGCTGAGCTTCACCTCGGCGGTGTCGGTCGCGGTGGGTCGGGGCGCCCGGGTGTGGCCGTACCGGTTCCGCGACGCCTCCGCGGCCGCGTTCGCCGCCAGCCTCGGTGTCCAGCTGGCCGCGCCCCGTACCGCGGCCAGCAGCCCCGGCCGGTGGACAATCTCGCCGGCCGGCCTCGCCGAGATCCCCGCGGGCACCAGGTTCGTGCTGCCCTCGCCCAACGGCTCGGCGCTGTCGGCCGCTGCCGCCGTGCACCCGAGCGTCACGGTTGTGGCGGGCTGCCTGCGCAACGCCGCCGCGGTAGGCGGTTGGCTGGCGGGCCTGGTCACCGCGAACGCGGCGAACGCGGGGCGCACGGTCGCCGTCATCGCGGCCGGCGAGCGCTGGCCGGATGCCGCCGGGCGCCCGCACGCCGGACCGCTGCGCCCCGCCATCGAGGATCTGCTCGGCGCCGGAGCCGTCCTCGCCCGCACCGTCGAGCGAGCCGCGCTCTCCCCACGCAGGCACCTCTCGCCGGAGGCGCGCGCCGCTCTCGCCGCCTTCCGGGCCGCCGCCGAGGCCGACCCGACGTGCGACGCGGCGGTCGGCGAGACATGCTCCGCCGACGCCCACGCCGTGTCCGCCGACGCAGCGTCCTCCAGCGGCGGTGCCGGGCTGCTCGCGGACCTGCGCGAGTCGGTGTCCGGCCGGGAGCTCGCGGCCGGTGGCTGGGGCGCGGACGTGGTCGCCGCCGCCGACCTCGACGCCGACGACGTCGTCCCCGTCCTCACCGACGGCGCCTACGACCGCCTGCCGGAATGGACCACCAACTGAGCACGGACCACCAACTGAGCACGGACCACCCGCTGAGCCCGAGCTACCCGCTGCGCACGAGCGATCCGCTGATCAGGCCAATAGCTCAGTGGGAGGACGGCGCCCAGGGGCCGACGCCGCCGACCCGTTCGATCGTGTAGCGCACGACGAATCCCGGGCCCTTCGGCGCCGGAAAGGTGGCGTCGGGGGACATGTAGACCTTGGCCAGCCGGTCGAGCAGCGGCCAGGCGTCATCGCCGAAATCCACCGTCGCCCGTGCGTGCACCACGGCGTACTTCCGCAGGAACGCGTCCGGCTCGGGCGGAGCGAGGAAGGACAGCACCACCCGCGGATCACGTTCGATGTTGCGCAGTTTCACGTACCTGGCCATATGGCCGCTGACGATCTCGTCGCCGTCCAGGCCGACCCAGATGACGGTGACCTGGGGGCTGCCGTCGGGATTCGTCGTGCTCAGGTGCGCGAACGGCCCACCCTCGATGACCGTCTTCAGCTCAGGCGACAGATCGCTCACGTCCAGACCCTTCCAGTGCCTCGCGGAAAGAACGATTCTGCGTGCGCGGCGGAGGCAGCGGCGGGTGCCGTCGGTTCTCGGCGCGTCACGCCGGTGGCAACACCCGGATCGGCTCGGTCATTTCGCCCGCGCCCGGTGGCTCGGTGGACGGTGGCCCGCGTTGCCAGGACGCTTGCCACGACGCGCCGCGGCTACGCGCACGACGGCGGTCACAATCGAGACGCCGCCGAGCAGGCCCGGCCCATGCGGTCAGGCCCATGCGGGCTTCTGGGCATCGCGCACCGCGCGAACGGCGGCGACCGCGTCGGCCGCGGTCAGCCCGGTGAAGGCACGGCTGCGGTCGATATCCGCGAGTACTTTTTCAAGGCTCGTGGAGGCGAGGGTTCCTCCTGCGGGCGTAGCGGAGAAACGAGATCCGGTCCGGACTCATCCGTGGGTCTTGGCTCCGCGCGTCGGCGGAACTGGCCGGGTGGGATGCCGAGCTCGCGCTTGAATGTCTTCGCGAAGGCGAACTCGGAAGAGTAGCCGCAGCGCGCGGCCACGGCGGACAGTGCGAGCTCGGTCTCCCGCAACAGCCGCGCGGCCACCGTCATCCGCCACCAGGTCAGATACGCCAGCGGCGAGCGGCCGACGAGGGCGGTGAAGCGCTGGGCGAACACCGTCCGGGACAGCCCGGCGCGGGTGGCGAGATCCCGCACCGTCCACGGCGCGCCCGGCTCGGCATGGATGGCCTGCAGAGCGGCGCTGATAGCGGGATCGGCGAGCGCGGCGGACCAGCCGGTCGCCCGTTCCGCGAACCAGGCGCGCAGCAGGTAGAGCAGCAGTAGGTCCAGCAGTGCCGCCACGCTCGCGCTCGCGCCGGCCTGCGGTGCCTCGGCAACCTCCGCGCCGAGCAGATCCACCGCGGTGCGCAGCCGAGGATGGCGCCCGACTCGCGCGGGCAGGTGGATGACGTCGGGCAGGTCCGCCAGCAGCGGATGCGGCCGGGACTGGTCGAGCACGTAGGCGCCGCAGAGCAGCTCCGTGACGGCGCGACCGGCGCACGGCTCGGCCCCGGCCGTAGGCTTGTCGCCGCCGCCGGTCTCTTTGCGGCTGTCACCCGCTTCGTTGCCGCTGCCGCTGGCCTCGTTGCGGCTGGCCTCGTCGTCGCGTGCGGCTGCGGGCCGTCGGGCGTCAGGCTGGAAGTCGATGAGGGGGCTGGCGGGATCGTCGGCGAGGGCGTGCCCGGCCTCGCGGGGCAGGAACACGATGTCGCCGGTGGACAGCGGCAACGGCTCGGCACCCGACCGCAGCAGCCAGCAGCTGCCACGCAGCACGACGTGGAAACCGGCGCCTTCGGCCGGCGGGAACCGCATGCCCCAAGGCGCCACCAGCCGGGTGGTGGTCGAGTGCGGGCGGCCGGCGCGCATCATCGTCACCGAGTCGCTCAGCACATCCACAGGGCAAGCCTATGCCCGTCCCGGCTCCTTTGTTCGTCCTCGAGTTCGGACGAACGAACAGGAAATCCGAACGTGCTGACATGGATCGTCCGGGTCGCTGCCTCCTACGGTCGATCTCGTCGGGCATTCCCCGGCCTCGACCGACCGCTACAGGGAGACCAGATGACGATCGCGCTGCACGGTGCGAGCGGGTTTACCGGCCGACTCGCCGCCGCCGAGCTGGCCCGCCGCGGACTCGACGCGGTGCTCGTCGGCCGCGACGCCGAGCGGCTGCGCCCGGTCGCGGCGCGGACCGGTTTCGAGGTGCGGATCGCCGACATCGGCGACGAGGATGCGCTGGCGGCCGGGTTCAAGGGCGTCGACGCCGTGGTCAACACCGCCGGGCCGTTCGCCAAGCTCGGCGCTCCGGTCGTGCGGGCCGCGATCGCCGCCGGCGCCCACTACGTCGACACCACCGGCGAGCAGCACTACCTGCGTGACCTCTTCGACACTTTCGGTGGTGCCGCCACCGCCGCCGGGGTGTCGGTTGTGCCGGCGATGGCCGATGACGGCGGCCCGAGCGACTTCCTCGGTCATCTGGTCGGCGAGGCGGCCGGACCGGTGGACGTCATGACGGCCGCCGCCTGGTACCGCGACGGCGTCCTCAGCCGCGGCACGCTGCGCTCGTTCGACCCGGTGCTGATGTTCAGCGGCGCGCTGCGCTACCAGGACGGCTCTTGGCTGGCCTACGGCGACCCCAGCCACGCGAGCTGGCGTTTCCGGGACGCGGAGGCACCCGTGCCGGTCGCCAAGGCGGCGCTGCCGGCGGTCGCTACGGTGCCGAGGCACGTGACGGTCCGGACCCTGGAGGGCGTGCTGGGCGCCTCGTTCGACGGGCTGGCGGACGCGCTCGACCCCGCGGTTCTCGAGACGCTGCCGGAAGGGCCCGACGAGCAGCAGCGGCAGCACGGGAAGTGGACGATCTCCCTGGAGGCGGTCACGGCCGGCGGGCACACCGTGCGGGGCGAGGTCGGTGGCGTGGACGCGTACGGGACGACCGCGGTGATCGCGGTGGAGGCGGCGCGCCGACTGGTGACGGACGGTGCGGCGGCGGGCGTCCTGGCGCCGTCACAGGCCTTCGACCCCGAGTCGTTCCTGGGATTCCTGGCCGACCACGGCGTGCGCTGGCAGCTCGGCGAAGTCTGAACCGGGCTGATCCGGCCGGGGCGGAACGCGCCGGGGTGACCGGCTAGTCGACCTCGCGAAGAACCTTTTCCATGGTTTCCAGCCGGCCGCTCATCTCGGCCAGCTGCTTGTCGATGGCCGTCAGCCGGGTCGATGGTCAATGTCCGCGCGGCGGCTGCCACTGCCTCGGGGGTGAGCGTGAAGGCGAAGGGCGTGACCTCGTAGAACTTCATCGCCTTTCCGTCCTCCGATATCTCCATGCGCGGCTTCACCAGGCCGACGGCCTCCAGCCGCCGAAGGTGAACCTGCAGGAGAGGCCGGCTTATCCGCAGGTCCCGGCGATTTCCTGGCGTCGGGTCGCTGTGCGTGAGGTCGCTGGCAGGGGTTGCGTCACGGCACACCGGAAACCGCGTCCCGCATGGGCGCCGTGCTTCCCTGGATCGCCCTGGCGATCTTCGGGGCCGGGGTTGGACCCTACGGTTGGGTGAGGTCGACCGTCAGGGGGAAGGGAACCGCGGTCTCGACGACGCCGGCGTGGACGTCACCGGCGCGGTAGGTGCGCGACGCAAGGTCGAGCACGTAGGTGTGGACGAGCGGGACGCCGGTCGCGGACGGCTCGATCCGCCAGTAGAACTGGATGCCGGCCCGGGCGTACTGCTCCGGCTTGAAGATGCGGTCGGTGGTCTCGGAGCCGGGCGAGACCACCTCGCCGACCAGCAGGATGTGCTCGGTGCGCATCGGCGCCGCGCCGACCGCGCTCGCCTCGTACACGACTATGTCGGGCCGGCGCACGGTGAGCGGCACGTCCTGCAGCCGGACGTCGAAGTCCAGGTCGGCGAACCACTCCGGCGCCCCCGCCGCCTCCATCGCGACGGCGACCTTCTTGGCGATCCGGTTGTGCCGCAGGGAGGCGCTCGGGACCATCACGACCATTCCGTCGACGATCTCGATGTCCCGCAGCTGCTCCTCGGACAGCGCGTCGTACCGCTCCGCCGTGATCTGCTGGTGCATCCAGGCAGGCGGCACCGTCTGCGCGGTCATGGCGCACCTCCCAGATCCGGCCCGGTCTTCGATCCTCGACCTTCGGCGTCAACGCCCTGGTGCAAGCGTAGCGCGCCCGTTGGGTGGAGACGGGCTGACGGCTCGCCCGAAAAGGACGCATGCCGGCCCGAGCCCCGGTCAGTGATGTCGGTGGGAGGAAGGGGTGCTGTGGTGGAGGGAGCTGCCACTGCGGTGGGTTGAGCCGCCGCCGCTGTGGCCGGCGACGAGGATGACGATGACCGCGATCACGATCAGCGCGGCGATCACCGCAAGGGCGATCTTCACCTTGCTCCACGGGCGTTCGCCGTGTACCTCGCCGGTGCGGGCGTTGACCAGGACCTGCCAGGTCCGGCCGGCGTAGACGTAGGAGGCGATCCACACCGGGAGCAGCATCAGCTTGAAGGTGACGTCGCTGTACCGGGTGTTGACCGAGTGCACCTGCTGTTCGTCACCGCCGATGTCGCGGCGGCAGTCCTCGGTGATGACCGGCGCCATCCGCTTCTTCGCCTCGGTGAGCCCGTCCTCCGGCTCGACGTCGTACCGCAGCGCGAAGTGCCCGGCCAGGTACTCCTGCTGGAACGGTGCCGCCGACTCCAGCGGCCAGGGCGCGAGGTCGTCGACCTTCTGCTCCGGGAGCACCTCGCTCGCCGGCACCAGCACATCGTCGAAGGCACGCCCGACCGTGCCGCGCGCCGGGTGCCAGGCGGTGCGCTGTACCTGCCGGGTCTGCTGCTTGCCGTCGCCGTCGGTGTAGCTCTCGGTGACGTAGTAGTGCTCGCCGCGCTGGCCGGTGTAATCCGAGACGGTCTGCGAGTCGAACGTCCAGTGCGGCAGGTAGGTGCTCTTCAGCGACTCGGTGTCGGACACCTTCTTCAACGCCGACGGCGCGAACCAGCGCGACGAGGTCCACTTCTTCACCGACGCGCGGACGGCGCCGCGGTCGAGCTCGAACGGCAGCACCCCCTCGGGCACGATCTGTCCCGACGCCGCCGGGTCGATGACCAGCGGCGCGCCGCAGAACTGGCAGACGCTCGCCGTCTCGTTCGTCTCCGTCCGCGCCGAGCAGCGCTGGCAGACGAAGACGTACGACCCGATGCTGCCCACCGGCTTGCGGGCGATCGTCGGCAGATCCGCGAATGCGATCTCGCGGATCTGGCGGCCGTTCGACGTGATCTCCTGCCGGAATCCGCAGTACGGGCACTGCATGGCCGTCGCACCTGGGGCGAACTCCAGCCGCGCCCCACAGCCGCCGCACGGGTAGGTCGTCGCCGCGACCGGCGCCTGCTGCGCGGACTGGTCGGTCATCTGTCTTCCCCCACGATCATCGGCACCACGCCCCTCGCCGCGCGTCCCTCGTGTCCGCGCGCGCTCCACCCGGTCGCGACAGGGCTGTCAGCCCTGCGGCGGCAGCGGCGGCGGGACGCTGGCCAGCAGCGGCGCGACCTCCGACACCTGGCCGGCGGGCGTCCACTGCGCCATCCCCGTCTTCCAGACGAGCGTGTCGTGACGCACCTCGCCGGCGCCGACCCGCTGCGCGAGCTGGGTGCGGTCGAACGGGCCGAGCTGCTGACCGTTCACGCCGACGAACCACTGCTCGGCGGTCGGCAGCGGCGGCGGCCCGGGCGGCGCGCCACCGGCCGGCGGACCCGCCTGCGGCGCCGGCTGCCCCTGATACGGCTGCTGCCCCTGGTAGGGCTGCTGGCCCTGATACGGCTGCTGCGGCTGATACGGCTGGTACTGCGGCTGGCCGGTCGCGCCGGCGGCGCGCTGGCCGAGGGCCATGCCGAGGCCGATGCCCAGGCCCTCGCCGGCGCCGCCCTGGTTGTGCGCGGCTGCCTCGATCGCCTGCGCCGTCTGGAACTGGGTGTACTGGTCGAGGTTGCCGACGATGCCCATCGAGCTGCGCCGGTCGATCGCCGCTTCGACCTCGGGCGGCAGCGAGATGTTCTCGATGATGAACTTGGGGATCGACAGGCCGACCGGAGCCAGCTCCTTGCTGAGCGCCGAGGCCAGCGCGGCGCCGATGGTGTCCTGCTGGGTGGCAAGGTCCAGCATCGGCACCCCCGAGTTGGCGAGCGCGTTGCCCAGGCGTCCGACGATGACCTGGCGCAGGTACTCCGAGACCTCCTCGGTGCGGAACTGCGGGTCCGTCCCGGCGAGCTCGCGCAGCAGCGCGGGCGGGTCGATCACCCGCAGCGCGAACGCGCCGAACGCGCGGAGCCGGACCATGCCGAACTCCTTGTCCCGGACGATGACCGGGTTCTGGGTGCCCCACTTCAGGTCCGTGAACTGCCGGGTGTTGACGAAGTAGACCTCGGCCTTGAACGGCGAGTCGAAGCCGTACTTCCAGCCCTTGAGCGTGGACAGGATCGGCATGTTCTGTGTCTTGAGGGTGTACATGCCGGGCTGGTAGGAGTCGGCGACCTGGCCCTCGTTGACGAACACTGCCGCCTGGGACTCGCGGACGGTGAGCCTGGCGCCCATCTTGATCTCGTTGTCGTGGCGCGGAAAGCGCCAGACGATCGTGTCGCGGCTGTCGTCGGTCCACTCGATGATGTCGATGAACTCGCCACGGATCGCGTCCATGAAGCCCATGCGTACTGCCTCCCCGCCGAGCTACCCGGCCGTCGCGCGAACAGGCCGTCCCACCGGCGGGCCGCCCCCCGGACAGGCCGTTCCCGCGCGGCGCGAGGCCGCCCGCTTTCGCTGTCCGGACGGCACCTTATCCCCAGATCGTGCCGTTCGGGGCGCCTGTCGTGGGGGCGACGCCGACCGTCAGATCGTCACCTGGCGCAGGCTGGTGAAGCCGCCGGCCGCCAGGGCGATCGTCAGGGCTGGACTTCCCTGCTCCAGGCGGCGAGGCCCGCGAGGAATCCCGCCCGGTCGCGGGGGGAGAGGGTGTCCAGGGCGCGCAGCAGCGGCGCCGAGCGGGTGGCGACGAAGGACTCGACCGCCGGCCGGAACTCCTCCCGCAGCGACACCAGCGTGCGGCGCCGGTTGGCCGGGTCCTCCGTGCGATCGATCAGGCCGGCCTCGCTCAGCCTTCCGACGAGCTCACTCGCGGTCGACAGCGAGACGCCCAGCAGGGCGGCCACCTCGGTGACACTGAGCCGCTGCCCGCCGGCCAGCTGGGGCAACACCGAGCCGTGCCGAGCGGTCAGTCCGTGCGCGTCGAAGGCCTGCCGCAGCTGCGGCGGCATCTCCGCGCGGGCGCGCTGGAAGTAGGCCGCCAACAACGGCACATGTCGCAGCGCCTCGCGCTCCTGCGTCGTCGGCGGGCGCGGCTGATCAGCCGTCGACACCTCCGTGCCGTCGCGGGCTCCCCGGTCTGATCGCACGCTACGATCGTAGAAGATTCGGATTTCCAAACTATTTGGCGATGTGAAGCGAGGCGGTCCGTGCGGGAGCGCCTTCCACCGAAAGGACTCGCACATGCGTTCCAGCATGGGACGCCGTCTGCTCCCCGGTCTGATGGCCGGAGTCTCCACGGCGCACATCCGATGACCCTGACGACCTATGGCGACGTGATGGCGGACGCCCTCGACCGTCTCGACGACCTCGGCTACGAGCGGGCCGGTCAGGCCGACCTGGCCAACCACGGGCCGATGGGGGCCGAGGTGCTGGCCGTCCTCGGCCACGGCGACGCGGTCCCGGGCTGGGTGGCCGCCTACCGCGCCGCGATGCCCCATCACGACCGACCGACTCGCCGCCATGACCTGGATCCGGCGGACGAGTCCTCCTGGCGGCCGGCACTCGGCGCCATCGACCGGGCTGGCGACTGGGAGTACCTGTTCCGCCGGGAGCTGGCGGCGGACCCCTGGCGAGACGTGCTGGTCCGCTGGTGGCCGCGGCTCCTGCCCGGCCTGCTGTCCCGACTGACCCATGGGTTGATCCGCACCGCGCACGCGGTCCGCGGCGTCGCCGCCGCCGACGGCGCGCCGGACCCGCGGCAGCTGACCGAGCTGGCCCGCGGGCTCGCCTACTGGGCCGCCCGCTTCACCCCTCTGCCCGGAAACCCCCGGCTCGACGGACGCCTCGACGTGGCCGCCGCCGTCGCCGCGGTGCCCCGCACGCCCGCCGACCCGGCGCTCTCACCGGGCGAGCTGCTGCGTGACCGCCTGCGCCGGCTCGACGAACAGCCCGGCTATCACGACGCCCTGACCGCGCTGCGCGCCGAGCAGGCGCAGGTGCTGCTCAGCGAGCTGACGGCGCAGTTCGCGGGCCTGTGCCTCGTCCACACCGGCTCGTCGCCGGTGCCCCTGATCCACGCCGTCACCGCACCTGCCGCCCTGCGACTCGTCCTGCCGTATCTGCCGCCGGAGCTGCACGAGCCATCCGTCGCCACCATGTGGCAGACCCACGCGGCACTGCTGATGGTGTTCACCGGCGACGCTCGCGAGGAAGGGTCCGCCCGCGCCCGGGCCGCGGAGGTCGGCGTTCCCGCGCACGACGAGCTGATCCACCGGGCCGTCGAGCACGGTGACGAACATGTCCTGAAGTTCACCGAGGCCTGCCTGCGCGAACATGCCCTCCACCCCGATCCCCGCTACCTCGCGGCTGCCACCGCCGTGCGGGACCGCATAGCCCGCTATCCCGCGCGTGCCACGAGATAGGACGGCGGGCCATCGATATCTCGACGGAGGCGGACTTCCCACAGGCGGGAAGTCCGTGCGGGAGACGGCGGCACCGTGTCGCGAACACCGTGTTTCCAGTCCTGTTTGTCCGCCTGTTCCGCGACACGGACCGGGGCGAAGCCGCGCGGATCAGCCGTCCGGGGCATCCGCGGGAGCGACGCCCGGTGGCTCGATGCCGGCGTCGAGGGCGAGGACGATGGCCGCTGCGCGGTCGCGGACCTCGAGCTTGCCGAAGATGCTGCTGACGTGGGCCTTCACAGTGCGTTCGCTCACGTGCAGGTCGGCGGCGATCTCGCGGTTGATGGCGCCCCGGGCGATCGCTCGCAGCACCTGGCGTTCGCGGTCGGACAGCCGGGCGAGGCGGCGGCGCACGCCTGGATCGGCCGACGGCGCGCGCCGCACCGCGGTGAGTAGGCGTTCGCTGGCCGCCGGGTCGATCCACGAACCGCCCGCGGCGACGAGCCGGATCGCCCGCACGATGTCGTCCGCCGGCCGGTCCTTGAGGATGAAGCCGCCGGCTCCCGCGGCCATCGCGCCCCACACGACCTCGTCCTCGGTGAACGTGGTCAGGACCAGCACGGGTGGCGGCGAACCGCGGCGGGCGAGCTCGTGCATCGCCTCGATGCCGTCCATCCTGGCCATCCGGACGTCGAGCAGGACGATGTCCGGACGCAGCGCGCGAACGGCGTCGACCACCTGGTCGCCGTCCGCGCACTCGCCGACGATCTCGATGCCCTCCTCGGCACGGAGCACCAGCGCGATCCCGGCTCGGATCAGTTCCTGGTCGTCGACGAGCAGCACCCTGATCGGCGCCGGCCGTCCCGGCCCGCCCGATGCCGATGCCGATGCCGATGCCGATGCCGCCGAGCCTGATGCCGTCGTCATGCTCCTGACTCCCGTCTGGGATCGCTGATCCTCGAGTCACCGTCCGGGACTGGCTCGGTGTCCGGTCCGCCAGCGGCCGGCGGGGTGATGCCGAGGCCCAACGGGATGCTGGCCGAGAGCCGCCACTGATCCCCGACCGCGCCGGCGGCGAACTCCCCACCGAGCGCCCGTACGCGCTCCGCCATGCCGGTCAGCCCCAGACCGGTCGGCTCGCTGGTCCGGCCCAGGCCGGTGCCGACACGACCAGTGGACGGCAGGTCGTTGTCCACGGCCACGCGGACGGCGTCGGCGCCGATCGTGACGTCCACCCGGGCCGGCATGCCGGGGGCGTGCCGGGAGACGTTGGCCAGCGACTCCCGTGCGGTCCGGAACAACACCGAACCGGCGACCGGGCCGACGTCGTCGAGGTCGCCGGTCACGCGCAGCCGCACCGGAAGGCCGCCGCGTCGGTAGCCCTCGACGAGGGCGTCCAGATCGTGGGCGTCCGGCAGCGGCCCCGAACCGCTGGCGGAGCTCCCGCCGGCCTCGCGCAGCAGACCGACGGCCTGGCGAACGCCGTTGATGCTCTCGCGCCCGACCGCCTCCGCCCTGGCGAGCGCCTCGTCGGCCGCCAGAGGGTCGCGCCCCATCGCCCGGCGCGCACCGGAGATGTTCAGCAGCACGACGGCGAGGGAGTGGGCGACCAGGTCGTGGACGTCCTGGGCGACGCGGCGGCGTTCGTCCGCGGCGGCCACCGTCGCGAGCCGGTGCTGTGCGGCGGCGAGCTGGAAGGCGAGTTCTCGCGTCCGGCGCAGGAGATATCCGGTCGCCGCCCCGTAGAGCGCGGCCGCCACCCAGATGACGGAGCCCGCGTCCAGATGCCCGCCGGCGACCTGCTCGGCCGCACCGCCGTACTCGAGGAGGGCCGACAGCCCCAGCACGCCGAGCATGGCCAGAACGTTCAGCGGCAGCGACGCGCTGCGCAGGGCGACCCAGCCGGCGACGGCGATCGGGATCAGCATGGCCAGCTTCGCTCCGCCCAGTCCGATCACCGCGCCGACGGCGCCGAAGCTCACGGCGACCACCAGCACTGGTGGCAGGCGCACCCCCGCGGCTTCGAGTGCGAACGGCGCGATCGCGAGACCGACGAGACCGAGCAGCCTGACATCCGGCGCGACCGAGATCGCGCTGAGCGCCGCCATCACCCCGATGATCCCGTAGACGAGCAGGTTGGCGATCTGGACAGTGCGCAGTACCGCCGCGATGGCGGCGACCCGCTCCGGATCCGGCTCCGGTCCTCTGGTCGTCACCGAGCCCACCGCCCGTTCCCGCCGCGCTCGTCTGACCTGCACGATACGTGGCCACATCACGGCCGCGCCGCCCTGCCGGTGGAGCCGTCGTGGCCGGTCCGACGCACGGCACGGGACGCCCGTCGGCCTGGCGTCACAGGCCGGCGAGCATGCCGCCGTCCACCACGACGGACGTCCCGGTCAGGAAGCTCATGTCCGGGGAGGCCAGGGCGAGCGCGGCCGCGGCCATCTCCTCGGGGCGCGCCAGCCGCCGCAGCGCGTCGACGTTGGCCGCCCCGAACGCCGCCTTCGCCTGCGCCCACTGGGCGTCGGTGACATTCGGGGGCCGCCGCGCGTCGGCGAGCCCCGTGTCGGTGGTGCCGGGCGAGAGCGCGGCGACCCGGATCCCGTCCGGGCCGTAGTCGAGCGCGGCCGTGCGCACGATTCCGGTGACGCCGCCCTTGCTCGCCGAGTAGGCGCCGAGGCCGGGGCGGCTCGCGAACTCGTTCGCCGACCCCGTCACGACGATGACGCCACCGCCGGACCGTTTCAGATGTGGCACCTCGTACTTGATGGCCAGGAAGACCCCCCGGGTGTTGGTGTGCGTGACGTCGTCCCACTCGTTGACGGTGAGCTCGTGCATCGGTTTCGCGATCTGGATGCCGGCGTTGTTGAACGCGACGTGCAGCCCGCCGTACAGCTGGGCGACCCGGTTCACGAACGACTCGACCTGCGCGGGGACGCGCACATCGGCCTTGATGTAGGTCGCCGTGCCGCCCGCGGCCCGGATCTCGCGTTCGACCTGACGCCCGAGGTTCTCGCGACGGCCGCAGAAACCGACCTTCGCGCCCTCACGGGCGAAGGCGATCGCCGCCGCCCGCCCGATCCCGGACGTCGCACCCGTGATGACGACGACCTTGTTCGCGAACCGCCGCATCGGTGCCGGCGGCGGCGCGGCCTGGGCGGCGGCGGCCGGGGTGGGAGACAGGGCCGTGCTGGCCAGCTCGGCGGTCAGGCCGGCGGCCGCGCCGGTGAGCAGGAGGCGGCGCCCGAGGGTGGGCGTCCTGCCGTCGTCGTCGCTCATATCGCCTCTCGGTGCGTCTGGTGATTGTTCGGACGCACCGAGTAGCTCACACATCGCCAGTGTGCCGCATCGCGCTGGAGGTCATGGCGTTCCGCCGCCTGGTCCATCGACGACGCGGCCGCTGGGACAGTCTGGGATTGGACCCTGGCACACCCCCGACGGGTGGACGCCAGCCGCCGGCGGGGTGTCAGTCCTGCGGGTTCCAGGTCCAGGCGGGCACCTCGCGGATGGGGTGCAGATCGGCGTCGGTGGCGGCGCGGGAGTTCTGCTGCGCGACCTGGGCGCCGAACTCGACGTGCTCGCGCACCGCCGCGCGGAAGGGCGCGTCGTCGGGCAGCCCGGCCTCGTCCAACACCGTCAGGTACATCTCGACGAACCGCTCGCGCTGCTCGTCGGTGATCTGGAGGCCGCGGTGCACATCGATCAGGTTCTGGAACCCGACCTCGCGGGTGTAGCGGTCCGGCCCGCCGAACGACTCCGCGGTGAACCAGGTGAGATGGTCGACGTGGGTCGGCACCCGCTCGCGGAAGACCGTGCTGAGCACCGGATCCGCCAGCGCCCGCTGGTAGAACAGCTCCTCGAGCCGGTGCAGGGCGGCGTCCCCGCCGGCGTGCTCGTACAGCGTCTCCGGCACTTCGTGGCTCTCCGGCACGGTTTGGCTCTCCGTCATGTCGCCGTGGGTCTCCGTCCCGTCGTGGTCCGGTCGTCGCGGTGAGGTCGCCGCCGCGCTGTCCCGCACGGTACCTGGATGGAACGCTAGGGCGATGTCCGCGGTCGGGGAAACAGAACTTTTCGGTGGCGCCACAGCCGACGCCGGTCGATCGTCCGAGCCGTCCGCCGGCGCGCGCGTCGACCTGCGGCTGCTGGACTACTTTGTCGCCGTCGCCGAGGAGCTGAACTTCACCCGCGCCGCGCGCCGGCTGAACGTGGCCCAGCAGTCGCTCAGCAGCGCGATCGCGCGGCTGGAGACGCAGGTGGGATTCGCCCTGTTCGAGCGTTCCAGCCGTGCCGTCGGGCTCACCGAGGCCGGGACGCGCTGGCTGCCGCACGCGCGCGACCTGCTCGCCGCCGCCGACCAGTGTGCGCGGGTCGCGCGGGACATCGCTGCCGGCGTGGCGGCCACGCTGCGCATTGGTCTGGCGGCCACCGCTGCCGTCGAGATCACCCCGAGACTGCTGAACGCCTACGCCCGGCGGTATCCCGACGTCCAGCTCGTCACCACGCATCACGGTTTCGAGGACCCGACCGGCGGACTGGTCAACCGGACCAGCGACGTCGCGATCGTCCGGCCGCCGTTCACCGGCCTCGGGCCCGGTTCCGGGTTGGAACTGCTCGTGGTCGCCACGGAGGCGAGGTTCGTGGCCCTGGAGGCCGCACATCCGCTCGCGAGCCGGCGCAGCGTGACGTTCGACGAGATCGCCGACCTGCCCTGGATCGACATCGTCGGGTCGGATCCCGTCTGGTGCGGCTTCTGGCGGGCCAGCGAGCGGCGCACCCGGCCGCCCCGGATCGGCGCGCGCGGCCGCACACTGGACGACCTGCTCGACGCCGCCCGCAGCGGCCAGGCAGTCGGCCTTGTCCCCGCCTCGATCGCCCTCGCCCAGCGCTGGCCTGGGCTGGCCTTCGTCGAGGTCACCGACCTACCCGGCTCGGACATCGCCCTGGCCTGGCACTCCACCGGCCTCCCGGCGCCCGCCCGCGACCTTGTGGACCTTGCCGCCGCGTTCCTCACCAGCGAGGACGACCGCCGCTGACGTGGACCGCCGAGGCTGTCCGCGCGGCGGTCCAGTGCGATGTTGGCGATCAGGCGGTGTTCCTGGACGGTGCGCTCGTCAGATCGGCGCCGAGTGAATGGCGAGGAGGATCAGGGGCCGAAGGCGTCGAGGCTCGGGAGCGCGGCTCCGCGCTGGTCGAACATGGCCAGATTCGCCGCAGGGGGTGCCTCGCCGGGTTTCGGGGGGACGGTGAGCCAGCCGGGTTCCCAGGCGAGGAACCCCAGGCCGCGGCCGTCGGGTACCTCCCGCAGGAGCTGGCGCAGCTGTGCGAAGTACCGTTCCTGCCCCTGCGGGTTCGGCGGGAGTGTGTGCGCGTCCGGAAGCTGGTCCGCCGAGGTGACCCAGTCGCCCGGCTTCGCGCCGGCCAACGTCCACGGGTAGGCGGTCTCCGTGATCAGGATCTTTCGCTGGTAACGCGTGGCGAGGACGTTGAGATTCCCCCGCAGGCTCGCCAGCGAGCCGTTCCAGAACGGGTAGTAGCTCAGGCCGATGATGTCGAACGACGTCACGCCGGCCTGGATCAGACTGTCAAAGAAATACCGCGAACGGCCGAGGTCACCGCCGCTGTCGATGTGCAGGACGACTGGCAGGGACGTCCTTGACGCGCCGGCGCGCGCACCCTCGATGGCGCTGTTCACCAGGGCGGCGAGGTTCGACCATTCGGTGGGTGTTCCGTCCCGGACCGAACCCAGTGGCCAGAGCATTCCGTTGGTGATCTCGTTACCGATCTGGATCATGTCGATCGGGGTGCCCTGGGCGGCGAACCTCGCCACGAGGTCGTGGGTGTAAGTCCTGACGGTGGCGGTCATGGCGGCGAGATCGGCGCCGCGCCAGGCCGCGGGTGGCTGCTGCGCGTGCGGATCCGCCCAGAAATCGGAGTACTGCGGCGCCAGGAGAATCTTCAGGCCGGCTTTCCTGGCTCGCCGGGCCAGTGACAGGGCCGATTGTTCGTCGCTGTATCCGGCGGGCGGATTCACCCACACCCGCAGTCTCGCGTAGGTTCCGCCGCGGCCGGCGATGATCCGCTCCAGGGGAAGCTGCCGACCGCCGTCGGAGAGCGTCGTCCCGGCGGCCTCCTCCTGGCGGGTGAACGAGATATCCGCGCCACGAACGGACAGGACGTCGGACGGGCTCGCCGTGCGCGACTGAAGGAGCAGGAACAACGCCGCCACCATGGCGACGGCCACCGCCGCGATCGCCAGATGGGCCACCCGCACTCGTCCCCCGCCCCGAGATGTCCGCTTTCTACTGCAATGGCCGATCCTGACGTCGGTCGATGCCGAGAGTAGCCCAGGCAAATCTCCTACTCGCAGAGTCGCGGTTCGGTCGCTTTCTGTCGAGAAGTTGTCATGTGCTGGACGATGTCATAGTGTCCCATTCTGTCCGAGACAGGTCGACCGTCAGGCGACCTTCCGTCGGACCCGGGGGGCGCATCGTGGGGCGAGCCGACGTGTCAACAGGTCATTCTTCCGGTCGACCGTTTGTGACCTGATCACTCTCGGTTCCGGTTAGGATCAATGGCTTTCGGATCTTTGGTGCCCTTCGATGGCGCAGGTCGATCGCCTTCTCAAACTGCGTGAACGGACCTGATTGCGGGCCTGCTGGGCCTGCGGGACGTCCTTGCCGGGCCGGCGGGACCGCCGCCGGCCGTTTCTTCGTCGCGCATTTATCCGCGTGCTGATCATGGGGGAGAGCGGTGCGGAACGCGCTGCGTGAGGACACGTCGGCGGACCATCCGTCCACGGGTGTGGGGCAGCTGACTATTCCGCTCCAGTACCGCCTGCCGGAGCGCGACCACCCGGACGGCCCGCACCGAGGGGCGGTGGCCCGGGTCCAGGCGGCCAAGGTGCTGGACCGGCGGCAGACATGGCAGTATCGCCTGATTCTCGCGGTCTGGCTCGGTGCCGTCGTCTTCTTCTGGCAGTGGTGGCTCCAGGCCAGCAACGTTGGCTCGCTGCCGTTGTTCGTGCTCATGTCGCTCTCCTTCTTCTACGTCGGCACCTTTTTGTCCACCATGTACATGGTGTTCGTGGGGAACATGCGCCGGCCGGTACCCGTGCCGGTGCGGCAGGCGGAGCGCGCCAGCCGGATCGGTCGGGTGGCCGTCATCAGCCTGACCGTCCCCGGCTCCGAGTCGCTGGAGATCGTGCACCGCCAGCTGGTCGCGATGAGCCGGATCAGGTACCCGCACGACAGTTGGATCCTCGTCGACAAGGTCCACTCGCCGGAGATACAGAAGCTCGCCGGTGACATGGGAGTGCGGTACTTCTGCCGGCATGACCAGGGCCGCTGGGGAAAAGCCGGCGTCGTTGGCTGGAACCGAAGGTTCCCACCGTTCCAGCGCAAGACGAAGGCCGGCAATGTCAACAGCTGGCTGGACGCCCACGGCCATCGCTACACGCACTTCACCCAGCTCGACATCGACCACATTCCGAATACCGACTACCTGGACCAGGTCCTCGGCTACTTCGCCGATCCCGTGGTGAAGTGGGTGCAGGCACCGAGCGTCTACGGCAACTTCGAGTACTGGACGGCCCGGGGCGCGGCCGAGCAGGAGCTGGGGCTCCAGGGCCCGCTCCAGATGGGTTTCTACGGATTCTCCCGGACGCCGTTCATCATCGGCAGCCACTGCACGTACGACACGGCCGCGATCCTGGAGATCGGCGGATTCCAGCCGACCCGGGCGGAGGATCATCTCGACACCGTCTGCCTCGCGGCGCGCGGCTACGAAGGGGTTTTCGTTCCCGATGTTCTCGCGGTCGGCGACGGGCCCGAGACGTTCGAGACCTACCTGTCGCAGCAGTTCGCGTGGGCGTACTCGATGATCGAGGTGCTGCTGCGCCACACGCCGCGGCTGCTGCGGCGATACCGGCCGCGCCAGGCGCTGCAGTTCCTGTTCGCGCAGACCTGGTACACGTTCTGGTCGCTGTCGATGCTGATACTGTTCGTGCTGCCGCTGGCCGCGCTGGTCCTGGACTGGCGCATCGCGCGGGTCCATTACCTGGACTTCCTGGCCCACAGCGTGCCGATCACCGTCGCCGCGACGCTGATCTGGATGTGGAGCCGACCCTGGCACGTGCCCGCCGGCATCCGCCTGACCTGGCGCGGGGTGGTGCTGCACGCCGCCCGCTGGGTCATCGTCCTGTCGGCGCTCGTCCAGGTCATCCTGCGGGTCAAGAAGCCCTACATGATCACGAAGAAGGGTGTCGGTGCGGACGGCGCGGCCCTTCCGCTGGGGCTGGTGGCGCCCTACATCGCCATGGTGGTGCTACCGCTCGCATCCTGCTGGTACTACCTGGCCGTGTACGGCTCGGGTGCCACGGCGGGCTATCTCCTGTTCGCCTTGCAGGACGCGCTGGTGTTCCTGCTGGTGCTGGTGTTCGTCCTGGCGCAGGAGGTGCGTTCCGCGGCGGCCGGTGAGCCCCGCCTCGCCGCCCGGCTGCGCTGCCAGAGCCGTCCGCTGGCGACGACGACAACGCTCACGGTCGCGCTGGTCGCCACCGCGGTCGCCTGCTGGCCTCCGCTGTGGACGGCCATCTCCTCGTGGTGACGAAGTGACCGGGGGGACATGACCTCGTCCGGCGCGGCGGCGCCGCCCCGGACGCGGACCCGGCCCAGTGCTGGCTTCGCGACACGATTCGCGCCGCCATCACCCAGCCGCGGGTCATGGAGGTGCCGCCGCGCGTTTTCTGATTGTCAGGGTGCTACAAAGGGCCATGGCGATGTTGACGCGTGGCGCCCGGCTGGCGGGCCTCGTTCCGCTGGTCCTCGCGGCCGCGGCCTGCGCCGGAACCGGCGTGTACGGAGCCGCCGGCGGAGCCGGCGACAACCCCGGAACACCTGGCGGAACTGCCACCGTGGCGCTGCGGGTGGACCGAATCGGCGGATTCGTGACACCGGCGATGCTGGCCACCCGGCTGCCGGTGTTGGCGGTCTATTCCGATGGCCGGGTGATCGACGAAGGCCCGCAGATCGAGATTTTCCCGCCACCGGCGCTGCCGAACATTCAGCTTCGGCGAATCTCGGGTGCCGATGTGCGCCGGCTTGTCGACCGGGCGGTCGCCTCCGGCGTCGCCGCGGAACGGGACTTCGGTCAGCCTCCCATCGCGGACGCCCCGTCGACCCGGTTCACCATCCAGACCGCGGACGGCATCCGGACGGCGGAGGTGCCCGCGCTGCTCGAGGCGGACGGCTCCGGGCTGACGGCCCACCAGCGTTCGGCGCGGCGGACGGCCCGAAGTCTGTACGACGCGCTCACCGACCTGCCGGGCACGCTCGGGGCGGGCTCGGTCAGTGAGTCGAGGCCGTATGCGCCGACCGCGGTGGCCGCGATCTCCGAGCCATGGACCGAGCCCTGCTCGCCCTCGGCGCCAGCCCTGTCTCCGTCCCCTGCTTCGAGCGCAGCCGCATCGCCGGCGCCGGGTGCGGCCGCGGGTGCGTCGCCGTCGGCTGGCGGCGCGCCGGACGGCTCGTGTGGCGCGGACCCGACGCGTCAGAGCCCGCGGCCCTGGCCCGGGCCGACGCTGCCAGGCGAACCGCTGGGGGACGGCGTCGGCCTGAGCTGCGTGACGGCTGACGGCGACCGGGCCACGGCGCTGCTGGCCGCGGCGCGCACGGCGGCCACGACCACGCCGTGGACATCGGGTGGCAGGCAGTGGCGGGTGAGCCTGCGCCCCCTGCTGCCGGAGGAGTCCAGCTGCGCGGACCTGCGGGCGGGCGGCTGAACCGCTGTCGGCTCGTGGCGGACAGGCCGCCCGGAGCGCCGTCCGGACAGCAGCCCGCCGCGTGATCAGGACCGGGTGAAGGTCACGTGGGTGACGCCGCTCGGGGTGGTCACCGACTCGACCGCGAAGCGCTTCTCCACGCCTTCCAGACCGTCCCAGAGCCGCACACCGCGGCCGAGGATGATCGGCACGACGACGTGCAGGTGGTCGATCAGGTCCGCGGCGAGGAACTCGTGGACGGTCGTTGGTCCGCCGCCGATGCGCACGTCCAGGCTGTCGGCCGCCTCGCGGGCCTGGCGCAGTGCCTCGGCGGGGGTGGCGTCGAGGAAGTGGAAGGTCGTCCCGCCTGCCATCGCCAGCGGTGGGCGGGGATGGTGGGTGAGTACGAACACCGGAGTGTGGAACGGGGGCTCGTCGCCCCACCAGCCCGTCCAGCCGTCGTCCGGCCAGGGGCCGCGCTGCGGGCCGAACTTGTTGCGCCGTTGCGAGTCATAAGGCATGAGTAAGCCTCTGTCTCGCAGCCGCCTCTTGCGGGGCGGCGGTCCCGGTCTGACCGGCCGTGGCCGTGCCGGGTTCCCGTTTCACGGCCACCGGCCCGCTTACGCGGGTCTTATGGTCGGCTCCACGGGCGTTTACCGTCTCCGACCCACTGTCGGCGACGAGGTTACGTAGATTGACCGCGGCGTTGGCGTCGCGGTCGCCTGCCAGTCCGCAGGACTGGCAGGCGAAGGTGCGGTCCGACAGGGTCAGGCTTGGGTTTCGCCAGCCGCAGCCGGAACACGTCTTCGACGATGGGTACCAGCGGTCCGCGATGTGCAGCCGCGAGCCGTACCAGCCGGTTTTGTAGGTGAGCTGGCGGCGGATCTCGGCCATCCCCGTGTCGGCCACGGCGCGGGAGAGCCGCCGGTTACGCACCATCCCGGCTACGTGCAGATCCTCGACGACGATCGTGTCGTAGGACCGGGCGAGCCGGGTGGTGAGCTTGTGCAGCCCATCGCGGCGCTGGTGGGCGACGTGAGCGTGGATCGTCGCGAGTCGGGCCGCGCGCTGCCGGCGGCCGGCGCTGCCCGGTTTCGACCGGGCGTAGGCCCGCGACGCTTTTCGCAGCGAGCGGGTCAGCGGCTTCGGGTTGGCGACCTGCTCGCCGGTCGAGAGCACGGCAAGGTGCTTCACGCCCGCGTCGACGCCGACCGTACCGCCGGCACGCTGCCGGGGCGACGGGCTCTCGGGAACGTCGCGGTCGACCTGCACGGTGAACGACACGAACCAGCGGCCGGCGGTCCGGGACACGGTCGCGCCGAGCAGCCGCGCCGTCGGCGAGCCGTGAGGTGAGCGCGCCCATCGGCTCGTGGACCTTCACCCGACCGATCCGGGGCAGCTTCACATACCGGTCACCGGCCGGGCCGTAGGCACCGGTCGTGTACCGGAACGAGCCCCGGGCCTTCCCGCGCTTTTTGAACCGGGGGAAACCGACCCGACGGCCCCCACGGGCGCCCTTCCTCGAGTCGGAGAAGTTCTTCAACGCGCGGGCGAGACGGTCCAGCCCGGCCGAGTACGCCTCCTTCGAACACTCGCCCCACCACGGCGCGACATCATGCTTGGCCGTGTTCCACGCCAGCCGCAGCGCGGGCAGCGTCCACGGCACCGGCGTGAGCTGATCGCCGCCCTGGCCGTACGACATCTCGGCGTCGCGCTGAGCGAACGCGGCCTTCACCCGGGCCACACCCCAGTTGTAGGCGAACCGGGCCACCCCGGCGTGACGGGACAGCTTCACGGCCTGGGCGTCGTTCGGGTCGAGCGCGAACCGATACGCCTGCAGCGTCCTCACCCGGCGTCCTCGGTCGCGGCGGCGACCGCCCGGCGGGCACGATCCGCGGCGGTCTGGCGGCCGTACAACCGGGCGCACAGCGACGTCAGGATCTCCGTCATGTCCCGGACCAGATCATCGTCGACCTCGGCCGGGTCGACCACCAGCAGCCGCCGGCCCTGCGCGGACAGCACGGCCTCGACATCCTCGGCGCCGAACCGAGCGAACCTGTCGCGGTGCTCCACGACGATCGTGCTCACCCCCGGGTCGCCCAGCGACGCGAACAACTTCCCGCGGTCGCCGTTCAACACCGAACCGACCTCGGTGACGACCCGGCCAACAGGTAGGCCCTGCCCGGCCGCCCATACGGTGACCCGGGCGACCTGCCGGTCCAGGTCGGCCTTCTGGTCAGCGGACGACACCCGGGCGTACACCGCCGTCACACCGGATGGCACCAGCCGTGTCTCGACGTCGCCGACCAGAATCAGGCCGCCAACCTTGCGGGCGGGGACCGGGAGCGTGCCAGCCGCGTACCAGCGCCGGGCGGTCACGTACGCGACGCCCTGCGACTCGGCCCACTCCTTCAGGTTCACCTGACCATTATAGGCGCCTGGAGCAGCCTATTGAGTGCTGCTAGTCAGCAGTTCACAACCCTGCCGGTTGGAGGGTTCCGGCGCACCGCGTCGAGTGCCAACGTGAGCAGACGGTCAGCCTGACCGACATCATCGCTGCGGGCAGTGGCGAGGGCGATCCCGACGACGAGCTGGATGAGGTCACTCGAACTCAGGTCCGGGCGGGCTGCCCCGGTCCGCTGGGCGTGGCCAAGGAGGTCGGCGGCCGCGTCCGTGATGACCCGGTGACAGTCGACGGCCGACGCCTCGGGGCCCTCCAGCATGAAGGCGCCGGCGAGCCCCTGGTTGAGGCGTGCGTGGTCGAGGAGCAGCCGCAGCCAGGCGGCCAGTGCGTCGCCCGGGGACTCGTTGGCGGACAGCTCCGCCGCCCGCCGGCACAACGTCTCGATGCGGCTGGCGAGGACGGCCCGCAGCAGGGCGGCGCGCGTCGGGAAGTGCCGGTAGAGGGTTCCCTGCCCGACGCCGGCGCGGCGAGCGATCTCGACCAGGGATGCGTCGGGTCCGGCTTCGTCGAACGTCTCGCGCGCGACGGCGAGCAGGTGTTCTCGGTTGCGCCGAGCGTCGGCGCGGGTGGGGCGTTGCGCGGGAGTGCGCCCAGCCGTCATCATCCCTCCCTTCCGTCGCCGGACATGGACAAACGGACATGCTGTCCGTATCTTAGTCACGAATAAGCGGACAGACTATCCGCTTAGTGGCTGAAGATCGAAGGGTAGCGATGGACGAGGATCAGAGGCACGCGCTCGGTCAAGTCGGCATCTGGACGATGGCGTTCGACGGTCAGCCCGTCGGTCGCGTGCGGGAGGCCGCCGCGGAGATCGAGGAGCTGGGCTACGGCGCGATCTGGTTCGGGGAGTCATTTGGCCGTGACACGGCGAGCCAGGCGTGGCTGCTGCTGTCGGCCACCCAGCGGATCACCGTCGCGTCGGGCATCGCGCACATCGCGTTTCGCGACCCGATCGCCATGGCGACCATGACCCGCGCGTTGGGCGAGGCATTCCCAGGGCGTTATCTCCTCGGCCTCGGCGGACATCGAGTCGACGACACCATCCACACCCTGGACGGCTACCCCCTACCCGCGTCGGGTCGGGCGGTGTCGTCCATGGCCTCCTACCTGGCGGCCATGGACGCGGTCCCCGTCCACGGCCCGTCGCCACGCCCGGCCCCGCGTCGGGTGCTGGCCGCGCTCGGTCCGAAGATGTTGTCGCTGGCAGCGGAACGGACCTGGGGGGCGCACCCGTACTTCGTGCCCGTCGAACACACCCGGAGGGCACGAGAGATCATGGGCTCGGCGGCGTTCCTCGGCGTCGAGCAGGCGGTCGTGCTGGACTCCGACGCCGACCGGGCCCGCGAGGTCGCCACGGCGCACGTCGGTGCCTACGGGTCCATGGCTGCGCACCACGCCGCGAACATCCGGCGGCTGGGCTTCGATGAGACCGACATCGCCGGCCCCAGCCGTCGACTGGTCGACGCGATCGTCGCCCATGGAGATGCCCAGGTGATTCAGGACCGCGTACGTCAGCACTTCGACGCGGGCGCGGACCACGTGTGCGTTCAGATCCTCACCGCGGACCCCGCCACGCTGCCGGACCGCGAATGGCGTGAGCTCGCCCCGGTCCTGCGCGGCCTGGCGCCCATGTCGTAGGAGGTGTGGGCAGGTCGACCAGTTCCAGATCGGCAGGAGGGCCGAACCGCGCGGCCATGATCGCCCGCATGGCCCAACATCCAACCTCACGTGGTGCTGTCGACCGTCGGACGAGGCGTCGCGCCACCATCAGCGGAGGCGGGACAGCGCGGCTGTCACTTCCTGGGCGTCGAACCTGGTGGGGTCGAGGTCGGCCGGGTTGTCGAGGCCCAGCCATTCCAGCCGCTCGTGGTGCTCCGGATGAGCGGGATCGTCCAGGATCTCCAGGAGCGCCCCGTAGCCCCAGACGCCGCCGCAGTCGTCCGGCGGGGCCGCGCGACGCCCGCCGGTGCAGCGCGGATACCGGACGGATGGGTCGGGATCGAGGATCTTCTCGAGGACGATCTGATGCTCCCAGTCGTCGCCGAAATCGTAGGTATAACCGATCTTTGCTTTGACGTCGGGAAGCACCTGCTCCAGCGACACCGGCCTCTCGGCGTGCTGGCCAAGATCCGCGTCCGGCGTGCCGAACCTGCCGTAGGGCGTCTCGAAGACGTGCAGATGGCTGTCGTCCCAGCCGAACGCTGCCTGGAGGATGGCGTGCAGGCGGGTCAGGCTGGTGTCGGCTGGCACCTCCAACCGTCGCCAGATCGGTGGTTTCGCGCCGCGTAGCCCTATCTTGACCTGGTAGATCGGGGCCTGCTGCTCCTTGGCCCGCTTCGGCTTCTTCGGAAGCGGCGGTGTCGGCGGACGGCCCACCGCCGGTAGGCCGGGCCGTCCGGTCAGGTTCGCCAGCAGGCCCGTGGCGACCGCGGCCGGGTCCATCCCCCGCTCGTCCAGCATCCTGACGAGGCCGGCCATGCCGCCGAACACCTCGATCCCGTCGTCCTCGTCGTCGTCCGCGTGCGGCGCGGGTGGCTTCCGAGGGGTCGGGAGCGTCGCGAGGCGCGAGCGCAGCACGAACGCCAGCGCCTCGTACGGCGGCCCGTCCTCGCCGTCCTCCTCACCGAAGGGGATCGCGTCGTCCTCGCCGAACCGGAGGAAGGGGGCGGCTTCCTCGTCGTCCTCGAACGGGAGCTCGCCGTCGTGCACCGCCCGCGCGTCGAGGGCGTTCTCGACCTGCCAGCGGAACTCCTCGGCGTCCAGCGTCTCGGTTCGTAGCCTGACCTTGTCCTTGCGAGCCGCGGCGGTGATCTCCTCCAGAACCCTGGGAAGGTCCTCGGCCGGGAGGACGAGGAGGTCCGCGGCCTCACCGCAGGCCGATGGGTCGACATGTACCAGGAACGCGTGCGGCCGGCCAGCCCGTTCGACGGTGCAGCTCAGGAAGACGGCGACGCCTTCGTCGTCGTACCGGCGCTGGAAGTCGCCGGCCACCAGCGGCGCCGTCAACTCGTCCGCCCATCGCGGCCGGGAGACCCCGGCGGCGGCGAGCCGGCCGGCGGCGGCATCCGCGGCGGCACTGACCGGCCCCGACGCGACGGAACCCACCGCCAGCAGCACCGCGAGAGCGTCCCCGGTCGCCGCGGCCTCCAGTCGCGGCACGATCTCCTGAAGGAACGCCGTCCCGACGGAGCCTTCGGTGAGGACGGAGCCTTCGGTGAGGGCGTCAAGCACGGCCAACGTCGCACCGGCCACCTCCGCCATCAGCGGGTCGTCGTTCTCGCGGAGTACCCCGCCCATCTCGAGCATGTCGGCGGTGAACGCGCGCAGCTCCGTCTCGCTGTCGTCATGAGACCGCGGAGACTGGTCACGGATGTCCGGCACGGAGGACAGTGCGGGCCGCGATGTGCGCCTGGCCGGTGCCGACTCCTTGGGGGAGGGCTTCTTTCCGTTCTTGCGACCGCGGCTCACGGGGCTCATGCCCCAAGTCTGCATGCACCCGGTGGTGCCTGCTGGTCGGTGGGGCCAGATAGCCGCCACGCACGAGGATGTACAGGACCCGGCGCCACGCGGGGCCCGGTGAGCGCCGACCAGCGGATTCCGCAAGGGCGGCACGCGATACGGTCGGGCCGGTCCTGGCCCCATGAGCTGACCCCGGCTCCTCCATCTGTTCCGGACTGGGACTCGACACCTCCTCGGGAGCACGCCATGGGCCTCATCCACATCGAGATGTTCGCGACCCTCGACCTCGTCGGGCAGGCGCCTGGCGGCCCCGACGAGGACCCGGTGGGGTTCACCTACGGCGGCTGGCAGGCGCCCATGGTGGACGAGCTCACCGGGGCGCAGATCGCCGCCACGTACGAGGGCACGGACGCGTTGCTGCTCGGCCGGCGGACGTACGAGATCTTCGCCGGCTACTGGCCGCACCAGGAGAGCGGCGGCCAGGACAACGAGATCGCCACGCTGTTCAACAGCGTCCCGAAGTACGTGGCCTCCCGCGGCCGGCCCGACCTGTCGTGGGCCGGGTCCAGCCAGCTCGGCCCGGACCTCGCCGGCGCGGTGCGCGAGATCCGTGACCGGCACGAGCGGGTGAAGGTCGTCGGGAGCCTGAACCTGGTGCAGACGCTCCTGCGGGAAAGGCTCTTCGACCGTCTCGACCTCTGGCTCTACCCGATCGTGCTCGGCGTCGGGAAGAAGGTGTTCGACGGTGGCGCGGTGCCCACGAACGTCACGCTCCTCGAACCACCGGTAGCAAGCCCGAAGGGCACCGTGTACCTGCGCTACGGGCTCGCCGATGGCACGCCCGGGACGGGGGACATGAGCGCGCCTGATCGCGGCGCGGGGCACGACGACTGAGGCCACGACCCGCGGCGACGTAATACGTCGTGGAACGCGGAGGGCGGGTGGCCCGTTCCTGGGTCCGCGCGCCTGATCCGGCGGGCCGGTCCATCCGGCCGCGTCGTACTCATCCCGGGCCGGCGACTCGCGCGCCTGCGGCACGTTCATAGGCGCGCAGCGTGCTGGTTATTTATCTTTGTGGGTCCTCCGGCTCAGCCGATGTCGATCTGGAAGAGGAAATGGCCGTCCTGGGCGTACACCTGTCCATGTCGACTGGTTGGAACGCGGCTCGGGCGCCGATCGAGGAGATGGTGATGACGACGCCCTGCCGTTCCAGGAGACTCGGCAGGAGCGCCCGGCCCGCGGGCATCTTCAATACCATGCGCATCACGGGCGTCCGAGATCGGGGGACGGCCGGGTGAGTTTCTAGTCGCCGTCTGGCGGTATGACCCCGTCATCGGCGGCGAGCCGGCAGGATGTCAGAAAACCAAACATGCCCGTACCGTCCTTGCGCCGGAAGAAGTCCACCATCTCGGTGTTGAACTCGTGGCGGCGTGCGGCCGGGACGCTGATGGCGTCCATCCCGTGGGACATGAGATGACCATTCATCAGGTAGCGGGCGGTGCGTTTGTTGCCGTCGTAGTAGAACTGCTGAAGCGAGCAGAAGAGAAAATAGGCGATCGCCTGCTCGAACTCGGCGTCGATCTCGGCGGCCAGGAATTCCAGCCCCTGAGAGAGGATGCGACGCAGGTTCTCGCCACCGCGCTCGGTAGCGGGTGGCAGGTAGCGACCATGCTGTCCGAGGCTGACGCCCGGGGTGAGAGTCTCCTTGCCCTCGCCGCGGAAGTGGCCTGACTCCAGTGCCTCGTCCCGGGCGAGGAGGAACTGGAGCCTGTCGGAGATCTCTTTGGAGAGCCGGAACTCGCCCGTCCTGACGAGCCGGGCGAGTTCGTTCGCCGCCTCGGCGAGGTTCAGGATCTGACGTTCGTCGCTGACCTTCCGTCCGCCAACGGTGATCCCGTCCAGGAGTGTCTGGACTTCGGGGTAGGTGAACGGGTTGCCCTCGAGCACTGCGGCGTCCCACACGTACTCCGGCAGCGACTGGCGAAACCGCCAGACGGCGCGCTCGACCGAGAACCGTGGAATGTCCCGCCGTACGGCGGACCGGTCCCAGGTGAACCCCATCGCAGCCAGCATCGCCTCGATCGTCGCCATGATCGCACCTCCTCGGAGCCGCGCGCGACCGGCATATGTCGCCAGCCATGTCTGTGATCCAACGATACGGGGACCGCGGCATGCCAGGTCGGGAACGGTACTGGCCGAAGCGCGTGTTAGACCAACTTGTTGATCAGGTGATGCGGGCGGGCTCTCCGCCCGGACTGGCCGCGTGGGCGGCTCGCGCGAGTGCCGCGACGGCTGGTGACGTGCTGTGAGCGGGCCAGGCGAGCAGCTGTCGGCGGCCGGGCGCGGTTCACCGTGTGGTCAGCGCGAGGTACCCGTCCTCGAGGGCGGGCTCCACCGGCCGGGCCCGCGGGTCCGGCGCCGCGGGTGCCACGACCCGGTACCGCGTGCCGCCCTCGTGCGGCAGCGCGGACACGACCGTGCCCTCGGCTGGCGGCGGCCCGTCGGTGACGATCGACCACACCTGGCCCCGCGCGCGGTGAGTCAGCTCGTCCACCGTGCCGCGGAAGGCGAGCCGGCCCCTGGCGAGCACCGCCACGTCGCGGCAGGTCTGCGCGATGTCGTCGACGATGTGGGTGCTCAGCAGCACGGTGCGCTGGCCGGCGAACTGGGACAGCAGGGTGCGGAAGCGGATCCGCTCCTGTGGGTCGAGTCCCGCGGTCGGCTCGTCCACGATCAGCAGCCGTGGGTCGGCGAGCAGTGCCTGCGCGATGCCGACCCGTTGCCGCATCCCGCCGGAGAAGCCGCGCAGCCGGCGGTCGGCGTCCCCGGTCAGGGCGACCACCTCGAGCAGTTCCCCGACGCGCCGGCGGCGCGCCATGCGGTCGTCCACGCCCTTGAGCAGCGCGACGTAGTCGAGGAACTGGCGCGCCGTCAGGTCGGGATAGACACCGAGGTCCTGCGGCAGGTAGCCGAGGCCGCGCTGCACGGCGGTGCGCCCCGCGCCCGTGCTCATGTCGTGCCCGCCCACGGTGACCTGGCCGGACGTCGGCCGTACCAGGCCGGCGAGGATGCGCATCAGCGTGGTCTTGCCTGCGCCGTTCGCGCCGAGCAGCCCGAACATGCCGGTGGGCACGGTCAGGTCCAGGCCGTCGAGGGCGGCCACCCCGCCGCGGTACGTCTTCGTCAGGCCGGAGATCTCGATCCGCATGGGGTTTCCTCGGTTCGTCGGTTCGTCGTCGTTCAGCGGGTGTCAGGCTCGGCGGGCGCGCACCGCGTGGCCTCCGGCGAGTGCGGCGGCCGCGAGCACCAGCAGCACCGTGATGGACAGCCAGGCGGTCGTGGGTGTCGGGTCCGGCCGCAGGAAGTTCAGCGTGGCGCTGGGTACCGGGCCGGCCCAGGTGTCGTCGCCGTCGATGCCGTGGAAGTCGAGCAGCGCGTCGAGCGGGTAGCCGCCGAGAGGGTGGATGAGGGTCCGCGCGAGCGTCGGCATCATGTCCGGCGCGGCGACGTTGCCCCAGAGCCAGTAGCCGACGAAGATCACGCGAAACAGCGGCGCCGGCATGATCAGGGGTACCGTCAGCGCGAGGGCGGCCACGAACAGCAGGCCCGGCGCGATCACTACGGCGCAGGTGGCCAGCGCCCAGCCGAGCGCGTGCGGGGCGCCGGTGTGTACCGCGTACACCGCGGCGAGGCCGAGGTACACCGCCAGGATCGGTACGGCTGTCGCGGCGGCCGTGCCGAGGTACTTGCCGACGAGCCGGGCACCCGGCCGGGCGGGCGTGGCGTCCAGGACCGGGGCCACCCGCAGCCGGTCGTCGCGGATGAGCCGGTCGGCGAGCAGGCAGCCGTACCCGATCGACAGCAGCGCGAGCACCTGGACCGCCAGGCCGACGACGGCGGTCCGAGCTTCGGCCGGTCGCTCGCCCTTGTCGAACAGGTCACGCAGCAGACTGCCGCCGATCAGCAGGAACAGCGCGACGGTCAGCGCGGGCACGATCCACACCGCCCGTTTGCGGATCTGCATGCGGAACTCGTATCTCAGGCTCGCGCCGAGCGTGCGCGCCGTCTGGCTGGTCATTCGTCCTCCTCGCCGATGAGCCGTTCGGAGCGGGCCAGCACGACCAGGGCCAGCGCGACGAGCGTGGCCGCCGCGCCGAGCAGCGCCAGCCGGTTCTCGGCCCAGTCGCCGGGCACCGCGCCGCGGGTCGTGGCGAACAGGTAGAGCAGCCGCCCCGGCAGGTGACGCTGCGCCAGGTCGGCGAAGAGTTGCTGGAGCGTCCAGAGCGTGGTGACCAGTGCGCCGGCCGCCGCCGGGGCGCGGAACACGGCGCCCGCCGCGAAGCCCACGGCTCCCAGGCCCGCGGTCGGCGCCACCCAGGTGAGCTGCCCGGCGAACGGCCCATGACTGGCCGGCCAGCGCGCCCACCAGCCGGTCGCGACCAGCAGGGCCGCCGTCAGCCCGGCGACCACAGCGGCCCAGCCCAGCGTCATCGCCATGCGCCGCAGCAGCGTGACGCGGTAGGGCGTAGGCGCGGCGAGCTGCAGCTCCACGGCCGGGTCCCGCCCGACCAGCGAGGCGCAGGCGACACCGGCGGCGAGCGGCACGGCCATCTCGCACGCGCCGAGCAGGATGCGGGCGGTCGTCGCTTCGCCCGGCCGGGGGTTCGCGAGCGCGGCCGAGACACCCACCGCGACGGCGATCGGCGGACCGAGCAGGGCCGCCCATCCCGCCCGGCGTGCCTCGTACCGCCAGAGCGTCAGTGGTCTCACATCGGGTGAGTAGCGCGCCAGCCACCGTTCGGTTCACCGTCGTACGGACCGAGGCGCCCGGCCATCATCACCGCGGCGATCCCGAACACGGCGCTCACGCCGAGGACCGCCGCGTTCGTCGACCAGGCGTCCACGATGAACCTCGCCAACCAGGCGTCGCCGGCGAACACGCCGCCCGCCAGCACCCGGACCACCCACAGCCCGATGGCTGCGCCGAGCGCGACGTCCGGACCGAACCGGACGGCGACGAGCAGGCTGACAGAGGACAGCAGCGCCATCGGCCCGAGCCAGGCGGCGATCAGCGCGTGCAGGCTCGCCGCCCCGCTCGCCGCCCCGCCCGCCCCGGAAGCGGTCAGCGCGACGGAGGCCGCCACCGCGAGCGCCAGGTCGTACCCGAACACCAGCGCGAGACGTACCAGCAACAACAGCGGGCCGGCCGTCGGGGTGGCGGCGACCAGTTCGGCGGCCGGGTCCCGTCGTGACCGGTACGTGCCGGCGACACCCGCCGCGGCCACGATCGGGGCGACCAGCGCGAGCACTATGTCGGCGCCGGTCGCGGGCCGCGTAACGCCCACCGCCTGAAACAGGACGACGGCCACACCGAGCGCCATCACCAGTGCCGAGGCGACGGGCACGGCCAGCCGGATCAGCCGGGCCTCGGCAACGACCAGCGCGGCGGCGTACCGCGGGCGTCTCGCCCAGGGACCGTCGCCCGGTGGGTCGGCGGGCCCCTCGATCGCGCTCCGGGTCAGCGCGGCCCGCACCAACGACGCGGTGTCCGGTGCCGCGTCGCCCGGCGCCGAGGCATCCGCGATCGCCCGCCAGGCGGCGAGGTCCGCGCGGCAGCGCGCACAGCCCGCCAGGTGCGCGCGGACTCGGTCGCGGTCCGCGCCGCGCAGCGAGCCGGCGGCGTACGCGGGCAGCATCTCGTTCATTCGGGCACCTCCTGGGCGGTGAGCGCGGCGGCGACGGCGGCCCGGGCGTGATGCAGCCGGCTCTTCACCGTGCCGACGGGGATAGCGAGCACCTCGGCGACGTCGGCGAGCGGCAGACCGGCCACGAACACCAGGGCGATCACGTCGCGGTGGTGTTCGGGCAGCCGGTCGATGGCCGCGGCCACCGGCGTGCCGCCCGCCGCCGCGATCGCCAACTCGTCGGGGCCGGCGCCCTGGTCGGGCCGCTCGGGCAGGGGGACGCCGATGGTCTCCGGGCCGGACCGGCCGCGTAACCGGTTGTGCGCCTGGCGGCGGGCGACCCCGAACAGCCATGTGGTCGCCTTCGAGCGGCCCTCGAACGCGGCGGCCGACCGCCAGACCGCCAGCATCGTGTCCTGGAGGATCTCCTCGGCGGTCATCCGGTCGCCGGCCAGCCGGTGGAGGTAGCCGAACAGCGTGCGGGCGTGCCGCTCGTAAAGCCGGGCCAGCGCGCCGGCGTCGCCGGCGGCGACCGCGCGCAACAGCGCCTCGTCGCTGCCCGGCTCGGGCCGCGCCATCCGCTCACCTCCTCCGCCTGAAGGTAGGTAGCGAGCGGAGGGGCGAACGGTTCACCACCGGGCGGAGCGGACGATCTGCCCGGCACTCGGGTAGCCGGAGCCGAGCAGATGCTCGGCGAGCAGCAGCCCCCGCCGCTGCGGCCCGGCGTGGATCTCCTCGAGCGCGGGCCCACAGCCGGGCGGTGAAACGGGCGATGTGTTGCGCGACGACCTCGGCGTGGTCCTCCAGGGCGAAGCGCCCGGTGTCCAGAATGTTGATTTCGGCGTCGGGCAGGTCGTCACGGTAGGCGTGCGCGCCCGCCTCCGGGAAGATCTCATCGTTGGCGCCCACAGGTGCGCGAACGATGCCGAGGGTGCGCGATCGAACCGCGACAGGCTTTAGGTCGTGCTCATTCCTCCGTCGGCGATCATGTTGGCGCCGGTGATGTAACTGGCGTCCGGGGAGGCCAGGAAGGCGACGAGGCGGCCGACTTCCTCCGCGGTGCCGATACGCCCGAGGGGCAGCTTGGCGGCCATGGTGTTCCTGAAGTCGTCTAGCGCTTCGGCGTGGATGCCGCTCTTGTCGAGAGCGGGTGTCTGGATCATGCCGGGGCTGACCGCATTGACACGAATGCCGTGCGGCGCCAGGTCCGCGGCGAGAGTGCGTACCAGCGCAAGCTGGGCGCCCTTGGTCGCGGCGTAGACCGCCATGCCGGGCTGGGCCTTGTCGGAGACCACCGAGCTGGTGAAGATCACCGAGCTACCTGTCCCGAGCAGCGGCAGAATTCTCTGCAGTGTGAAAAGTTGCCCCTTGACGTTGATGTCGAAGTGCTGGTCGTAGCTTTCCTCGTCGAGGGTTTCCAGCGGTGTGAGCCGCGCGATTCCGGCGTTGAGGAAGGCAAGCCGAAGGGTGCCGAACCGCTGCCGTAGTTCGGTGGCGAGCGCCTCGGCGTCGGCGATTGAGCGGGCGTCGGCGCGGAACACGGTGACCTCCCCTGGCAGAGTGCGTCTGGCTTCCGCGAGGGTGTCGGGATTGCGGCCGGTCACCAGAACGGCGTAGCCGTGCTCGTGGAGCACGCGGGCGGTGGCGAGGCCGATGCCGGTGGTGCCTCCGGTGATCAGCGCTGCCGGGGCCGGGCTGGGCTGGATCATGCTCTGCTTCTCCAGGGTGGGGTAAGGAAGACCGACGTACGGGCGTGCTGCTCAGGGAATCCAGGCGCCGGCCGCGTCGGCCGCAAACTCGGCGAACGACGTCGCGGGCCGGCCGGTTGCGGCGCTGACGTCGCCGGTGACCGCCTTCATGACGCCGGAGGTGATGGCGAACCGGAACGTCTCGCTCACGTACGCGGCGAATTCGGCCGGCGCCCCGGAGCCGAGCAGGGCGTCGCGGATCGCGTCCGGGCCGGGGTCGACGTAGCGCACGTGTCTGCCCGCGGCCGCTGAGATGTGCGCGGCCGCCTCGGCGAAGGTGATCGCTTCTGGCCCGGTCAGGGTGTAGCCCTTGCCTTCGTGACCGTCTTCGGTCAAGGCCGCCGCGGCCACTTCGGCGATGTCGCGGGCCGACACATGACTCACGGGGTAGTCGCCGAACGGCATGGCGAGCTCGCCCCGTTCCCTGATCGAGCGGGCGAGCCCTGACCAGTGGTTTTCCGAGAAGTTCTGCATGAACGCGGCGGGCCGCAAGATCGTGGCGGGCAGCTCCGAACCCTCCACCAGCAATTCGGCACGGCGCAGCGGATCGTCGGGAGGCGCCTGGTCCACCCCGAACGAGGACAGGTGTACCAGCCGCCGGACGCCGCTGGCCGCCGCGGCGTGGACGAACTTCTCCATCTGCGCCGACGCGTCAGCCACGGTGCCGGTCAGGTGAGGGCTGACAACGTAGACGGCCTGCACACCGGCCAGCGCCGCTCGATAGGTGCTCTCGTCGAACCAGTCGAAGCGCACCGGCTCGACGCCACCGCGGGCCGGCGCGGGAGTGCGGCTCGCCGCCCGCACGGCACTCCCACGCCGTCGCAGCATGGGTATCAGGCGGCGGCCGGTCTTCCCGGTCCCTCCGGTCACCAGAACAGTCGTGGCCACATGAGCCTCCGTGGTCGGTTCTCGCTGGGTCCGTGCCACGCTATAGCTCGTCATTGAGTTATCCAATGACAGATCACGCCAAGAAAATATCTGTGAAGCTCACTTCGATATCCTTATGGGCATGGACACCCAGATTTTGGCGCCACCCAACACGCGTGCTCGTTCGGCTGACGTGGTCGCCGACATCGCGGCCGACGTCGTGGCCGCGACCCGGCGCGGCAGCGCGCTGTACTCCCGGAACCGGTTCTGCGCGCCGTGGGGCATCCGCATCCCGGCCGGTGCGCTGGCCAGCGTCCACGTCGTCACCGCCGGAGCCTGCTGGCTGACGCCGGATGACGGCGAGCCCGTGCACCTCGCCCGGGGCGATGTGGTTCTGGTCCCGGCCGGACTGGGTCACTGCCTCGTCGACAGCCCCGGGCGGCCCGCGCTCGCGATAGAAGACCTGATCGGCGGACCCCTGGGCGAAATGGCCCCCAGGGACCTGGCGATCGCGGGCGACGGCCCGGTAACCGGCCTGCTCTGCGGTGGATACCTGCTCGAGGCCGACCTCCGCCACCCGCTCACCACCCTGCTGCCGCCGATGCTGCACATAACCGCCGGGCGGGCACGGGGAACCGGCCTCCCCGCCGCGGTCGACCTGCTTTCCGCCGAGTCAGAGCGAGCCGGCCCCGGGACGGCGGCGGTCATCGCATCCCTCATCGACCTGCTCTTCGTCTACGTCCTGCGCGCGTGGCTCGCTGACCGGGGCGAAGCCGAAGCCGGCTGGGCAGCCGCGCTCCATGACCCGGCGGTCGGCGAGGCGTTGGCGATGATCCACATCAGCCCGGGTCGGCCTTGGACCGTGGACATGCTGGCCCGCGCCGTGCGTGTGCCGCGGGCGACATTCGCGCGCCGCTTCACCATCCTGACCGGCCAGTCCCCCATGGCCTACGTGACCATGTGGCGCATGACCACGGCCGCCCAGCTGCTCCGCGACGACCGGACTCTGCCGCTGCGTGAGGTCGCGCGACGCGTCGGGTACGACTCCGAATTCGCGTTCGCCCGCGCCTTCAAGCGGATCACTGGCGACGCCCCCGGCCGCTACCGCGCAGCTCAGAGGGCGCCAGGACCGGCCGGGCGATAGCGGCGGTGCCCGGAGAGCTATCGGGCCAGCGAGAGTCGCCCGTCTGATCTCCGTCCCCGTCGTCGGCGGACCGTCAAGCCGCCCGTCTGGCATCGGAGCATCTCTTGGCGTTTACGCATCCAGCTCGTCCGAGTGCGCCGAAAGCTCCTGACAAAGGACCCCTCGAGATCAGCCCTTCAACGCGGTGACGACGGCCCGGGCCGTTTCGGCGAGCAGGGAATCGGCGGCGGTGGCGGTCTCCTCAGGCCTGTCGGACAGCACCGCCATCACCAAAGGCCCGCCGGCGTCCGGCCAGGTGATCGCGACGTCGTTCAGGGTGGCGAATCGTCCGGCCCCGGTCTTGTCTCCCGTCGTCCAGCTCGAAGGTAGGCCAGCGCGGAGTCGGGTCGTGCCGGTAGTGTTCGCGATCAACCAGGTCTTCAGCTGTGCCCGTTCCGGGGCCGGCAGGGCGTCCCCGAGGAGGAGGGCCCGGTATCCGGTGGCAATGGCCAACGGTGTCGTGGTGTCGCGGGGGTCACCACGCGTCGCGCTGTTCAGGTCGGGTTCCCATCGGTCCAGTCGCGTGGACTGATCGCCGAGCGACCGGGCGAACCGGGTGATCGCGGCCGGACCGCCGAGGAGTTTCAGGAGTTGGTTGCCGGCAGTGTTGTCGCTATGAGTGATGGCTGCGTCGCAAAGTTCGGTGACGGTCATTCCAGTAGCAACTCTGGTGCTCGTCACCGGAGAGTTCGCCACGATGTCGGCGGCGGAGAAGTGGATGGTGCGAGACAGGTCCCCGCCGCGTAGCGGGTGCGCTCGCAGCACCGCAGCGACCGCATACGTCTTGAAGGTCGAGCACAGCGCGAAGGACTCGTTCTCGCGATGGCGAACCGACCGTCCGGAGGCGGTATCGATCGCGAAGACGCCCAGGCGCGCCCCGTAGCGGCGTTCCAGGTCGACCAGCGGCGCGTCGTCGGCGACGTCCCGCGGGGTGGGCGTCGCCGGACGCCGTGGCGAGGACACGCCGGCAGAACCGGTGGAACACGCGTCTACCAGGAGGCCCGCGAGGCTCGCGAAGGACGCGGCCAGGAGCTGCCTTCTCTTCAGATGGGACATAAGATCGGGACCTTCTCTGCGTTGCCTGGCGGATGGGATCACGATGGCGACGGCCGGGTCCTGGAGGCCTTTCGGGCCGCTGAACGGACAATGCCGTGCCGCGAGGGCTCACCGGGCGGTGACGGTGAGGGGCACAGCTGTCCCGGCGGGCTTCACCTCGGGACCGCCCAGCCGCCAGGAGACGCTGAGGTCGCGGCCCCGGGTGACGGCGGCGGGCAGGGTGACTCGGAAACGGAAGTCCTGGCTGGCCTTCGCTTTCAGAACGGGCACGGGCCGGGTGTTGAGGCGATAGGCGGACGTGGTGTTCACCGCCTCCCGGGTGGCGTCCCCCAGGGAGAACAGTTCCTGGGTGTAGACGACGCCGTCGAGGTCCATCGGTGCGCCGGTCGGGTTCGTCAGCCGGATCACGTAGTCGATCGTCGCGTCGACCGGAGCCGTCATCGCGGCGGGACTCACCAGGGCCGCGGTCAGCCCGGCGAGCGCGTAGTGGGGCGCGGTGACCGGATTGAGCTCATCCCATGCTCCGACCGACAGGAAGGTGCGCAGTCCGGGGTGGATCTCGCTGGAGGAACACTGCGGCGTGGTGGCCCGGGTGACGGGAGCCGTCAGGATTCCGCCGCCGTGCGGCAGGGCCAGCCGTAGGGTCTGCCGCCCCCGTGAGCCGCAGTAGGGGACCGACCAGTCGAGGCGCAGTCCCGCGCGCTCGCCCGGATTGACCTGGGTGATCTGTCGTTCACCCTGCTCGTTGATGTTGTTACTCATCTCGACCCGGGCCGGCTGGTCGTCGACCAGCAGTTCGGCGTTGCTACGCCCGGACAGCGTGCAGGGCCGCGTGGAGACGTTCGTGGCCTCGACCATGCCCATCAGGCCGTGTGGACCGGCCCGTCGGATGGCGCGCGACTCCTGGTCCTCGGCGCTCGGGTCCAAGTGTGGGGTCCGGTCCTGCCAGGCGGGCAGGACGGCGGCAAGGTCGGAGGCCTGGCAGCGATGGTCCGTCGTGATCGTCCGGCGGGGGTGGGCCGGCCGGGTGAACTCCGAGTCACCCGCCCGCTCGTCCACCCACGGGACCGTGGCGTCAGCCGCGAGGGTGGCCGGCGCGGACACCCTCGGCGGCAGCGGGGTGACGCTCGTGTCCGGGCCGCGGCCGCATCCGGCGAGCAGCCCACACGCCGTCAGGGCCACCGCCATGGTCAGCGGTGCGATACCTGCGCATATGCCCTCCATGCGGTCGAGTACATCCCGTGACTCCCGGGTAGTCATGAGTACAAGCACTCATAGCGCGGCGTGACGACGTGCGAATGCCTGCTGAGCCGTGGTGGCCTGCAGGACGATGTTGCGGTTGCCGACGCCGAACGTCGGCTTCTGGTAGATGCCCCACGTAGCGAATGACGTGCGGGTCGCGCATCCGAGGGCGGCGGCTGACATTGTCCCCGAGGCGGCCGATCTGCTGGCGAACGACCTTGGGCGCCGTCGCCGACATGCGCGCCAATGGGTCCTACGCCTGGTGACCGGGAACCACGGTGCCCGTCTCGTAGGCGACGACAACGAGTTGCGCCCTGTCCCGGGCACCCAGTTTGGTCAGCAGGCGACTGACGTGCGTCTTGACGGTAGCCAGGCTGACGAACAGGGCAGCGGCGATCTCGGTGTTGGACCGTCCCGAAGCGACCTGGATGAGGACTTCCAGCTCGCGTTCGGTGAGCGAGGCGCGCAGTCCATCTGGGAGATCGCGGGGCGCGGCTGGCGCCCGAACTCGGCGATGAGCCGCCGGGTGACAGCGGGCGCCAGCAGGGCGTCCCCCCGGGCCACGATCCTGACTGCCTCGAGAAGGTCCTCCGGCCGGGTGTCCTTGAGCACGAAGCCGCTGGCACCACCGCGTAGAGCCGCGAAGACGTGCTCGTCCTGGTCAAAGGTCGTCACTACCAGGACGCGCGGAGCGGCCGTGCCGCTATCGGCCGCGATGACCCGCGTGGCCGGCCCGACGAGCGATCTCCACCAGGGACGCCTCGGGTCCGGCTTCCTCGAACGCCTCTCGCGCGACGGCGAGCAGGTGGTCCCGATTGCGTCGGGCGTCGGCGCGGAGGGGGCGCTCCGGGGAAGTTCGCCCAGCCCCCATCGTGGCTCCTCCCTCCACCCGCCGCGGCCAACCGGACAGGATGTCCGTAATGTAGCGCAGCGGAAACGGATAGGCTGTCCGGTTAAGGATGGGGGATTGCGGTGGAACAGGATCTGCGGCACACGCTCGGCAACGTCGGCGTCTGGACGATGGCGTTCGACGTGATTCAGGACCGAGTACGGCAACACCTGGATGCGGGCGCGGATCACGTCTGCGTCCAGGTCCTCACCGCGGACCCCGCCGCGCTTCCGGTCCGTGAATGGCGTGAACTCGCCCCGGTTGTGCGCGGTGTCGCGCCCGGAGCGTAGGCCACACCCGTGAACCGCGCCCGGAGCGCACCGAAACGGCGACCGGGAACACAGGTCTGACCCGCAGCATCATGGGCCCGATCGGTACTGTCATGTCGTTGGGGGTCGGTGGCGAGTGACAGCTCAGGTCGCGGTCTGGCCGTCCATCGTCTCGCGAAGGATGTCGGCGTGGCCGGCATGCTGATTGATCTCGGCGATGATGTGGATCAAAACACGGCGGACGCTGTGGCGCGTGCCCGGCTCGTGCCACGGCGCCGCCGGCAGCGGCTGGGTCGCCGACAGATCGGGAGTGGTCGTGACGATCTCGTCGGTCCGTGCGGCGATCCTCGTGTAGTCCGCGATCACTCCGGCCAGAGTCTCGCCCGGCTGCATCTGGAAGTCGTTCTGGCGCCGCAGGGCCCACGCCGGGTACTCCCGCGCGGTGCCGGTCATGAAATCCTCCCAGGCGACGCCGTCCGGCAGCGTGTAGTCCATCGCCGACGGCCCCTCGAGGACGAAGCGCATCCAGCCCTCCTCGCCGGCGGCGACATGCTTGATCAGTCCTCCCAGACACAGGGCACTGACCGTCGGGTGCTCGCCGGCCTGCTCGTCACTGATCCCGCGGGCCGTGTTGAGTAGATTGGTTCGTGCCACGGCGAGCTCGGCCAGCAGATCGGCGCGCTCGGCGTCGAGGACAGTGGCGGGTGTGGTCGTCATGGTGATCGTCCCTTCCAAGTGGTCGCCGTTGTCGGCTCTGACACCACTGTCGGCGGAGAAGCGGTCAGTTTCGGTCCGCTTCTCCGGGCAATCTCATGGGCATGTCGACGACGTCCGGGCGCCTGCTCGCCCTGCTCTCGTTGTTGCAGGCGCGTCCGGACTGGCCGGGGGCGCTGCTGGCCGCGCGGCTCGAGGTCAGCCCGCGTACGGTGCGCCGCGACGTCGACCGCCTTCGTGAGCTGGGCTATCCGATCCGAGCCAGCAAGGGCCCCGCCGGCGGCTACCGACTGGACGCCGGGGCGGAACTACCTCCGCTGCTGTTCGACGACGAACAGGCCGTCGCCCTGGCCGTCGCGCTCCAGCTCGCCGCCACGTCCGGTGCCGGCATCGAGGAGGCGGCGGCCCGCGCGCTCAGCACCGTCCGGCAGGTCATGCCGGCACGGCTGCGCCACCGGGTCGACGCGCTGCGAATCACCGCCGTCGAACGCGGCGGAGCCCGGCCGAATCCGCGAGTCGAGCCGACCGTGCTGGTGACGCTCGGCGCCGCCGTCCATGCCCGGGAGGAGCTGCGCTTCGACTACGCCGTGCCGGCACGGTCGGAGTCGGAATCGGAATCGGAATCGGCCGACGTCGTCCCACCGCGACGGGTGCAGCCACATCATCTTGTCACCTGGCGCGGACTTTGGTATCTCGTCGCCTGGGACCTGGACCGCGACGACTGGCGCACCTTCCGCGCCGACCGGATCAGCCCACGCACGTCGACCGGGCCACGGTTCACCCCACGGCAGCTGCCTGGCGGGGACGTCACGGCTTACGTCGCCGCTCGATTCCAGGGCCCGTTCGGCCCGGAGCGTTGGCCATGCCGGGGCGAGATGATCGTCGAGCTGCCCGCCGCCTTCGTGTCCCAGTACTCCCAGGACGGGATCGTCGAGGAGCTCGGCCCGAACCGCTGCCGGCTCGTCGTCGGCTCCTGGTCGTGGCCCAGCCTGGCCGCCGCCGTCGGCCGGTTCGACGCCGACATCCAGGTGGTCGGGCCGCCCGAGCTCACGGACGCCTTCGCCGCCCTGGCCCGCCGTTACGCCCGCGCCGCCGCCGGCTGACGGCGCCGGGCGCCGCGGGGATGCTGCTGCCTCGCTCTGGCCGGCTCGCGGGCGTTGACCCGGCGCGGAGGACTGGCGACGATCACCGTATGGCGAAGTCCTCGGTAGCTGATTGGCTGCCCGTCATCCTGGCCGACTTCGCTGGCACGCCTGTGGCGGACTTCGATGTGCGGCTGATCGACTTCGACCCGGCGCGGCCCGGCGACCTCGCGGCGCTCATCCCGGACATCCAGACCTGGGCCATCCCCTCCGACCCCACCGCCCACCGGCTGCTGTTGAAGGTGGCCATGAAGGCGCCCGACTGGTTTCCCGAGGGTCGGGTGCCCACCAGGCTGATGACCCTCGACTGGCCCGCGGGTGACCCGGAGGAGCTCACCGTCGAGATCGCCTCAACGCTCCAGGACCACGTCATGGATGAGCTCAACACCACCTGGCCCGAGGTGGCCGTCGACGGGCGGACGGTCGTTCTCGAGCCTCGGCTCGGCCCCGACGGGACGCCACGATGGGAGGGCCGCGGTGTTGAACCCTGCCCGTTCGGCCGACTCGCCGACCGTCTCGCGTAGGCGGCACTGGCGCTGGTAGGCGGGGTGCGGTAGGACGAAATAGTGATGGTGACGCGGTAATTGCGCTTCGCAATGAGCGAAGACGCGGGCCATTATGCGCTCAGCCCCGCGATCACCACATCGATTGCTCTGCTTATGGTCTGCGGTGTCGTCGGAGTGGTGGCGGCTGCCTGGGCTAGTCCTCGGACCAGGAGATAGACCTCGTCGGCCCCGACGTCCCTGCGGATCGCCCCTGACCGCGCCGCGCGGTCCAGGAGATCCTCGACGGTCGCGCGTAGCTTGTCCGCCGACTGGCGGACACTCGGCGGGAACTGTCCGTCCGGCATCTGGGACGCGAGGGTTAGTTTCGTCGATCCGCCCTCGACCATGGTTCGCAGCAGGTCTCGGAACGCCTGTCCGGAGTCGGCTCGGTCAGCCAGGGTGGATGCCCGCTCGTTGAGCAGGTCAAAGTGGCGGATCAGGGCTGCCTCCACCAGCGCGGCCTTCGTCGGAAAGTGGCGGAACACGGTCGCGATGCCGACCTCGGCGCGGCGCGCGACGTCCTCGGTGGAGCCGGCCGCGCCGTGCTCGCCGAACACCGCTTCGGCGGCGGCCAGGATGCGCTCCCGGTTGGCGACGGCGTTCCTCCGCACGACTCACCTACCTCCTGTAACGGCCGCCCGTCCTGTCAGGGCCACCCGTCCTTGTCAGGCCACCCGTCCTGTAGCGGAGTCTAGGCTTCGCTAAGGTAGCGGAGTCACGACTTCGTTTTGGAGGTTCGATGGTACCGAGGCCTGCACCAGCCGACATCGTTCGCCTGGTCACCGCCGGCGTGAGTCGGCTGGTTTCCGGTGACCTCGCGCCGGACGAACGGGAGCGCCAACTCGACGCGCTCGCCGGCCTGTACGGGGAACGGACGGACGTCCGGCACCCGTTCGCGCCGTCTGGTGATCAACCGCTGCGCACTCGCGCCGAGTTGCGCCAGCACTTCGCAGGGTCAGCCGAGCGAGCAGCCGGCGTCTGGTCGTTCGCACCTACGGACATGGTCGTGCATCAGACGGCAGATCCCGAGGTGGTCGTAGCGGAGTTCGCCTACGTCGGGACGGCTGACCGGGGCGAGTTCGCTGTGCCGTGCGTGTTCGTGGTCCGGGTCCGTGACGGACAGATCGTCGAATCCCGCGACTATGGTGACCACGTCGGCTTCGCCCGAGCATTCGGCCGGCTCGAGCCTTTGGCGCGGGCGCTCCTTGACGATGCCGGTCCCGCGCCCGTCAGGCCGACGAAGGCCCAGTTGAGCCGGGGCCTCGCGCTTCGCATGCATGCGGCGTTCAACGCGCTCGACCTACCGGCGGTCGACGAGATCTTCGCCGCCGACTTCTACAGCCACCCGCTCCAGTCCCGCGGGCCCGGCATGGTCAAGGAACGGTGGCTCGCCATGCGCGCAGCCGCACCGGAGCTGCGCACGAAGGTTGTTGGCCTGATCGCCGAGGACGACCGCGCGGTGATCCGGTCCCTGCTGACCGACAAGACCGGAGAACTCATCGAGATCATCCGCGTCGCTGACGGACGGATCGCGGAACTATGGGGCGCTCGTACCGGTCCCGTCGTGCCATGACCCTGCGTCGGGACCGGACGGCCGGCACGGATATGAAGGATCGGCTTACGCCGCCTGCATTCGGTGATCGGCACCGGCATCGATCTTCGTTGCCGACCACGGGCCGAGCTGAGGTTGACCTCAACGGCTCTTGAGGTTCGACACTGGCGGGCATGACCTTCTCCGGTGGCACCGCGGTTGTCCTGGGTCCTGGCGGGCTCGTCGGCACGGCCTGGCTGCTCGGGTTGGCAGCCGGGCTGCGCCGCAACGGTGTGGACCTTGCCGACGCCGATCTGATCGTGGGGACCTCGGCGGGTGCGATCGCCGGGGCGATTCTGGCCACCGGCGGCGACCCCCACCGCCTCGCGACCCCGTTCGGCCCGTCCGGACTGCCCGGCTCGCAACCGAGCCCGGACCCCCGGCTGATCGCCGAGGTGTTTACCACCCTCGGCGATCGTGGGCTCGACCCGGCCGAAGCCCGCAGCCGAGTGGGCCGAATCGCGCTCACCGCCCCGACCGTTCCCGAGGACGTGCACGTCGCCAGCATGAGATCCCTGATCGGCCCAGTTGGCTGGCCGCAACGGCGGCTGCTGATCACCGCCGTGGATCTGGAGACCGGTCAGCCCGTCGTCTGGGACCACACCAGCGGGGTTCCGTTGCCCGTAGCCGTCGCGGCGAGCTGCGCCATGCCAGCCGCCTACCCACCGGTCACGATCGGCGGCCGCCGGTATATCGACGGCGCTCTGGGCGGCGGTTCCCACGTCCACCTCGCCGCCGCCGACGCGATCGTGATCATCGAACCGCTGGCGCACTGGTTCGGTTCCTCCGCGGTGCCGGACGGCGCCGCCCTCGCCGCGCGGGTTGTCCCTGACGAGGCGGCGCAGAACGCCTTTGGCCCCGACCTGGGTGACCGGACCCGCTGGCAGCCCGCCTACCAGGCCGGTATGAACCAGGCTCCCGACGCCGTCACCCGCATCCGGCTGACCGTGTAGATCGCTGCTAGCCGCGCGGCGAGCGGTGTCGCGCACGGCTGAGAGTGAGCCGGCCACGCAACCGGATGCCCTCGTTGTGATCACAGCTCATGACGGTTAGACGGTATCGGTGCATGCCCAGGGCGTCCCGGGGCCGCGCAGCGCGGCCCGACTGTCTAGATCGTTATGATGTCGATGAGGTCTTCGAGGCCGGTGAGGCCGGCGGCGTTGCGGGTGTAGATGCTGGCTTCGTGGGCGTGCGCGGTCGCCGCGATCAGCAGGTCCATTGTTCGGGCGCGCGGCTGGCGTCCGACTTCGACGACGCGGGCGGCGAGTCGTCCATAACTGTCGGCGACGGCGTCGTCGACAGGTAGCGGGTCGAACCGTCGTTGCAGTGCGCTGAGGCGGGCCAGTCGGTTCGCGCGGGCCTCGGAGGTCTTCGCGACAAGGACGCCGAACTGGAGTTCGGCGATGCTGATGACACTGACCGCGAGTTCGCCGGGGATCGGCGCCACGTCGGTGGCGACCAGCACGCTGGTGTCGAGGACGCCGCGACTCATCGACCCTCCCAGGGGTCCGAGACGGCACCGTCGACGAGATCACGATCCGCGGGCCAGTCCGCGTCGGTGGGGAGGGTGAAAAGATCCGCGAGGTCGTCCCAACGCCGCCACGCGCGCGGGGCCACCGGGCCAAGGAGTGCCGCCGGCCGGCCGGAAACGGTGATCGTCATCCGTTCGCCGGCCTCGGCGCGCCGCACCAGCTCGCTGGCGTTCTGCCGCACCTCACGAAGTCCTATCTCGTTCACCTCCTCAACGTAGCACATGTGCTATGAATGCTGCCGCTCCGAGCCGTGAAGGACTTGGTCCGCGGTCGCGGTGCTCGATGCGTTCGGCCCGTCCCCGATATCGCGAGTTCGTGACTGAGTGGGCGGACGGTGGCCTCCAGCCCGACGCCACCAGCCCGTGCGTCGGTGCGGCACATCGGGCAGCGTCGTGAACACCTGGCTGGAGGCCGTGCCGGTCACGCGCGTAGGACCGGCAAATCGGACAAACAGGGAATGGCGGCTCGGCGTGGGGCGCGGCGGTGTGCCTCCGAGCAGGGTGTCGGTGGCGGCCGAGCGCAGCCGGCACCGTCCACGAGCCACGGCGAGACGACATACCACGGTAGTTACTACTCCGGTATTCTGGCGTGGTGAAGGTCGACAAGATGAGCGTCTCGTTCGACGGCGAGCTGGGTGACGCGGTTCGGGACGCCGCTCGGCGCGCTGGCGTCGGGCTGTCGGCCTGGCTCGCGGTCGCGGCTGCCGCGAAGCTTCGAGCCGATGCCCTCGCGGAGTTCCTCGACTCGTGGGAGACGGCGAACCCGGCGTTGACGCCGGAGGAACTGGCGCGGGCCGAGCGGGAGCTGGGCCTGCGCGCGGATCAGCCGGCGGCGTGAGCGCCCTCGTTCTCGACGCGGGCGCGTTTCTGGCTGTCGAGCGCGGCGATCGGGAGATGGTGGCCCGACTCCGGATCGCGCAGCAGCGGGACATCGGCCTGCGGAGCAACGCCGTCGTCGTCGCCCAGGTCTGGCGGGATCGCGCCGGGCGGCAGGCCGCGCTGGCCCGCCTCCTCCGCGCAGTGGAGGTGTGTGCCGTTGATGAACGGACCGGCCGCGAGGCCGGTGTGCTGCTTGGCCGAGCCGGTACGTCTGATGTGGTTGACGCGACGGTGGCCCTGCTCGCCCGTCCGGGTGACCGCATCCTGACCAGCGACCCCGAGGACATCACCCGCCTTGTGCAGGCAGGCGGGGTACCAGCTGCGGTGGTGCGCTGCTAACGACACGAACGGAATAGCGTGTGCGGTGACGTGATCACCCGGCGCGGCGACGTGACAGCAGACAGCCAGCCACGCGGCGATCACCATGGCGGTATGCCGACCGCGCTATCCGATCTGGAGGGGACCGGACGCTCGCCCGCGCGCGGCGGAGGTCGCTGCGGCTCGCAGACCCTCGATGAGGAGGTCGAGCTCGTGGGCGAACTCGACCCGGCAACCTATGTTGATGAGCGCTGGCAGCGTCCGGTGCAGATTCGGCAGGGCATCGGCGGTGACATGCCGGGTGAACCAGTCGGTGATCGGCTCGGATCGTTCGCTGGAGGCACCCGGGTCCGTCGAGTCGACCAGGACGGATCCGAACACGAGGCCGAGTAGCCCCCGGTACCGGCGCACGGCCTCCTGCTCGGTGAGGCCGGCATCCAGAAGCGCGCCGAGCATCGCGTCGATCACCCGCAATGACCCCAGCGACCGTGGGTTGGCCTGCTCGGACGCCAGGGCGCGCACGACGACGGGATGCGCGCCGAACGCCTCGTAGGCGGCGGCGGTGAGCAGGCGGATCCGCTCGTCCCACGGCAGGCCTGGATCCGGCAGCGCGATCGACTCGAAGACCCGGCTTGCCAGGCCGTCAAGGATGTCCCCCTTGTTGGCCACGTGGTTGTAGAGCGACATCGCCTCCACGCCGAGCCGGGCGGCAAGCCGGCGCATCGACAGCCCCGCGAGCCCCTCGGCCTCAGCGAGTTCGATCGCGGCGTCGAGGATCCGCTGCCGTGACAGTCCCTCACCTCGTAGCGGTCCCATCAAATACCTCCGGAGGGGACTGCTGCCTTTGGGCGGCAGGGGAATCCGGTATGGACCGCGATGGTTAGATGGACCGCGCTGGTATAGTCGCCGGTGTGGTGCGGCAGGTGACCGGAGGGGCGGGTGGGGTCTATGATCTCGGCTTCCATGTCGTCTGGTGC